>JANTGA010000037.1 GCA_024763175.1 Sulfurovum sp. | reverse complement strand
CGTAAATAATTATAACTTTTTGAAACTGGAATCAGCTTTTTTACTGCGTTGAATCTTTAAATAATCGGGGTTTTTTGGGGATTTGCAAGTGGCTCTCTATTAAAAAAATATAAAATGCCAAGTATTATGTACAGTAGCAGTTTCAGTAAGGTTCATGTGAGGATTTAGTCCCTGGTACCGCTCGCACTAAGTATTGGGCTTCGGATCGTCTGCTGTTTTCTGGACGGGATGAAACGCACTGGGTCTGAACTTGTGGGAAAATTTCAAAATCACCGTCGTGGCAACAGCACCTCCCGGGATGATCCATATGACTGTCAATCCAGCCATTTTGAAGAGGTCAACCACCTGATCGGCTGCTTTTCTGTACTCTCTCCTGCGGAGCAGAGAAGGTATCTCTATCGTCTCTTTGATCTCCACATGGATACCCTTGCCGATCTTTTTTGTAAATCTCGTCAAGTTGTGAATATGTTTTTTCATTTTGAGTACTTACCGTTTTGCCGGCTAGCCGAGCATCAAGCCGTTTCTCTTTGCAATGCTGCTCAGTCTTTCGCGTGTCTCTTTGTCCGGAGTCACCCGCTTGATCCTGCTGTAGAGGTCGATGAGGTGAGCGTAAGAGTCCAGTGCTATCACTCGTCTATGGAGAGCAGCAGTACCGAGATGCCCGAGCAGCTCCTCTCTGCTGATACTGCTGCATTCGTGCAGGAGATTGTCCATCATCAGAGCAAACAGCTCTGCATCCTCTCCGACGATCCCTTCCGCTCTCTCTCTGGCCGCCTTCTCTTCCAGTCCCCTCTCGCTGAGTGCCGATGCGATATCTTCGGTGACGGTCGTTTTGCGACTGCTTTGCAGTGTCGTGCTGATCCTGAAAGCATCTGCAACCGCCGGATTGAAGACCAGTACCGAGATAAATAGAGTAATACGTATAAAATTTTGTTTGCTCATTTCGAAATCCTTTTGAATAGATTATAGAGAAAGGGGGATAATGAAGAAGTTAAGTATCACTGTTAGTCTTGTCTACTCAACAATCCTTATAGCTTCTCTCTTCTTCTATGCTGGGAATATCGATGTCATTATCGGAAGAATCCGCCGCAAGGTCAATGGCACCTACCATAATCAGGATTGACCCCTGCCAATCTCGTCGCCTCCTCTGCCGAAAGATTTTTGATACCCTGCATCGTTTTGAGGTGAAACTTCACCCAGAAGCGTTCATCGTCACTGCTGATGAAGCTGCAAGTATGCGAACTTTAACCATGTCGAAGAAACCTTCTGCTTCCAGTACAGCTTTGAGTGCCAGGTACTCTGCCTCGTGCTCCACCTCTGCTTTGTCGATCGCGCGGAAGAGTCTGGCAATACTAGGGCAATGAAATTTAAAAGATAATTGTTTTCTAATGATATTTATAGTCAATATATAATTATTGTTAAGGGTTATTTAAATGATTTGATGCTATATTGAAAATACTATAAGAGAGCAAGTAAAAAATATGAATAAATTTGAACAACTATTAAGAGTGAATCATATCAAAGTAACACCGCAGCGCCTCAGGATTGTTGAGGAGTTGTACGGACATGTCCATATGAGCATCGACGAGCTTTATCAGGCGATCAAAAAAAAGTTTCCCACCATATCATTGGCAACAATTTATAAAAATATCAATGCCATGATAGAGAAGGGGTTTATCCTGGAGGTGCAGATACCCAATCAAAAGTCCAAGTATGAGCTGGTCAAACCTTCCCATTCGCATGTCGTGTGCCAAACGTGCGGCAAAGTCGAAGATATCACTCTCGACCTAGACACCATTGCCCACAAAGCAGCCAATCTGACACATTATCAGATCAAAGAGGAGGCATTGGTGCTCTCCGGACTCTGCCCAGCGTGCAAAGCCGGCTAAACGCAGTCTTTGACTGCCTTTTTTGATGACGATATTGATTTTGTCTCTGCTGATCTCCGAGCGTGTCATCGTTATTAGACTTGTTGCAGAATAAGAATAAGTCTATTGTTTGGGCACAGGGCAACCGCTATCTTCACCTAGCCATTTGGCCATACCCCATCCGGTGAGATTGTGTTCGGCATCGTGGATTTTTGCCCAGACGATGGTTCCCGGAGGCGGTGGCGCATCACCCGTCTCTGGATAATACCCCATATTGGCAAGACAGCGGGCACCGGCAGGCACACAACCCAAAGCAGGGCTGCTGACATTGTGCTCCGTGTGAAGGCAGAGCACTTCCCCCTTCTTCAGATCCCGAGTCTGAAGAAAGTCCGGACCATCCGCTGTGGCAAAAGCCAGCGAAGCACCCAGTGAAAACAAAAACGAAGAAAACAAAAAATGACGTACCATGACAAAACTCCTTTTTGTTTATTGTATCATAAACTTGTGTCAAAAGTGTTGCATTTCGCTAAGGTGATTTGCACCACGAGGAGCAGACTGCACATGAGATCAAGTCATTGAGAGAGGAGATGAAGGAGTTGAAATCTATGGTAGCATCTCTAAAGTAAAGATTTTACGCATCCCCCCTCTATCCCAAGCTTTGTTTGCCTGTGTGTGAGTCGCTCGTTCCCATTCGTCCGATGCTCGATCTATGGCTCTCTTTGCATCTGCTCTTTTTTTAAGCGTTCCCGTAAGAGATCGGCACTGCTTTTACCCATGATGGAGCTATGAATGTGAAATAGGCTGAAGGCATAGAAGAGCATCACACCACTTAAAAATACCACTACCAGACAGACATTGCGTCCCATTTTTTTACATATCATTATTTAGTCAACCCTGAAAAATCTATCCCAGAATCAGGCCATCAATTATAACTTCCCAATTCTACCACATCCTGTAAAACATCAGATAAAGATCAGCATATTTTCGTCTCTCTTCGGCTCTGATATACAGCATAAAGTAAATGGCATAAGCAATCTTGACTAAAAAAAGCACCACCAGGAAGTGATTCATCCACTTCTTGAGATTGAATGCAGCTGCAGCCAGTAAAAGATTAATCTCATCTCCCACAAACCCTTTCAGATAGTTCCTCTGCAACCTATGGTCTGACTTTACGTGACCAATGATCGGTTCAATGGCTGCGCGTCTTCTAAACTTTTTTCGTTTCTGTTCTTTTTGGTATTTGGTATCTCTTTTCTTTGGGGTATCAGGAATACAGATAACAGTACCATCCACTTCTTTTTTACCTCTATATCCCCTGTCGCAGATAGCCTCTTTGATAGGCTTGGTTCTGTGCTTGTTTGCGTGAGAGAGTGCAGCTTCAAGTGTTTTGGAGTCGTGTTCATTTTTCTGGTGTGCTGCAACACCTATGATGATATTGCTTTTCATCGTAGTTACCAATGATGCTTTGGTGCCATACTCATACTTCTTATGGTCTTTGCCTTTGGCAATCGCATAGATATGACTTTCGTGAAGAGAATAGACTTTATTGGAGTCTTTTCTTTTTTGATTGATGACTTTTGTATAGAGATCAAATGCTTCTTGGTGTTTTTCAAGCTGTGCTTCGTTGAGATTTCGTGAGATATCTCTGATAAGAATACCTACGATGGTTCCCAGTCTTTTCATTGCAGCTCTGGCTTTTTTGATCTTTTTGGGATGACGGAAAAATCGAAGTGAAATGCGATGACCTTTGATCTCCTTGACGTAAGTACGTCTTAACTGTATACCTTCTTCTTTGGCTATACGGTGCAGATGATGGATCATCTTGATAGCTAACTTGCCATCTGTGGGGTATGTGACATTCTTTTCTTGTACAGTGGTATCGATGATGACCTGTTTCTCCTGGGCATCTTTACCGTGCAGTGCCACACTCATTGCAAATATCTCTTCTACTCCTTCTTTGCCGATACGCTTTCTGAAATAGACCAGATCTGTTGGATCACAGGGTAATGCAGGTTGGTATTCTGTCATACCGCAGAAGTATTGGTAATAGGGATTGCGTTTCCATTGTAGAACTACATTCTCATCAGAGAGGTTCTCTATCTGTTTTAACAACAGCAGTCCGACCATCAGGCGGATCGGCTTTGCCGGTCTGCCTTCATTACTGTAGTATTTTGCGAATGATTCATCGAAGAATTCCCAGTTTATGGTATCTGCTAGGGCAATGAGAGGGTCATTGCTGTCAAGCATATCTCGAAGCTGGGGATAAAAAAGATTGGGTTGATTATTTTGAGAAGAGTGTGGAAGCAATTTTAACACCTGTTTCGACCGGGAATTGGTCCCTGTAGAGTAGTTTATTGGTTGATATTATAGCGTAATAACACTTTTAAAGTGCCTATATATGGGGATTTGGTGGGTTTTTCAGGATTGACTATTTATCCTTTTTATTACACTATACCACAAATTTATACCTCGATGTTATCTGCTTGAAGTACAAAAGGGCAGATAATCCGCTTCCCCCGCGTCTGACTTCTTCGTGCCTACCACTGCAGGCTCTACTGTCACATAGTGTTCATATCTCAGTCGTGCAAGCGAACGGTGTCCTATGCTCCAGCGGGGATCTTGGCTCTGTGCAGCCCGAACAGAGAACAGAGGTGCCTGGTGATAATGATCAGATCAATTTATTATTTCCTTTAAACTATACAGCCCAATTATCAATATCCAGCTTGGAAACCCTATCGAACTCTTTGGTGTTATTTGTCACCAATATCATATCCAGCGACTTGGCATGTGCTGCGATAAGCATATCCAATCCGCCTATCAACTTGCCTCTCCTCTCCAAATCAGCTCTGATTTCACCATAAGCCAAAGATGCCTTGTAATCATAATCCACAATATCAAAAGGCAAAAGAAAGCTCTCCACAGCCTTGAGATTCTTTTCTGTATATTGACTTTTATACGCACCATACATCAGCTCAGATACCGTAATACTGGATATGGCCAAATCACCTATGACATATTCTTTGAACTTCTTTCTCACCTGTTCCGGCTTGTTTTTGATGATATAGATACAGATATTGGTATCGAGCATGCACCTTCTCAAAACAGATCCTCTCTCTCCTGCACAGGCTGGACTCTTGTTTTCATAAAATCATCAGAAAAAGTTTCCAGATTATCAAACATCTTGTCCCACACACTGCCATTGTCTTTAGGTATCAAGACAACCATACCATTGACCTTTTTTACAAATACCTCTTTCTGATTTTCAAATCGAAACGCTTTAGGCAAACGAACCGCCTGACTTTGTCCATTTTGAAATAATTTTGCTGTAGAGAGCATAGTGAACTCCTTTTTATATATATTAAACAGTATATACTATTTTACCATGAAAGTCAATCTTGAATTTTGTATTATTTTCGATCCGGAAAGAGTAGTATGATATGCATTCCACCTCAGGAGAAGTGGAACGAGAAAAGCTATTGGAGTGTACTATAGGTTTTAATTAAAATATCATCCCATCAACCGGTGAACTTGCCGTTGCGAAGGGACGCTTGGGGATTCTGCCCGCCAGATAACTCATACGGCCTGCGATCACCGCATGCTTCATCGCCTCTGCCATCACCATCGGATTGTCTGCCTGGGCGATCGCTGTGTTGGTCAGGATACCATCGGCACCCAGCTCCATCGCAGCGGCGGCATCGCTGGCGCACCCGATACCCGCATCGACAATCACCGGGACGTTTATTGCTTCACGGACAAAAAGCACATTGAACTTGTTCTGCACGCCCAGGCCTGAGCCGATCGGCGCTGCCAACGGCATCACGGCATCGGCACCGGCATCCTCCAGGCGTTTGGCGATGATCGGGTCATCGTTCGTATAAGCCATAATGGTAAATCCCTCTTTTGAGAGCACTTCGCAGGCCTTGATCGTTTCGATCACATCGGGATAGAGTGTCTTGCTGGTATCGCCAATCACTTCGAGCTTGATCAGGTCGATCCCGGTCGCCTCTCTAGTCAGCCTGAAAAGCGTGATCGCCTCATCCGCTGTCACACATCCCGCCGAGTTGGGAAGAAACTTGACATTGGTATCTTTGAAATAATCCATCAGGTTCTCCTCTTCGGGATCAGTGATATTGAGTCGTCGCACCGCTACCGTGATCAGCTCGCTTCCGCTTGCCAGAGTCGCATCCCGTGTCGTTTGAAAACTATCATATTTGCCACTTCCGACTATCAGCCTGCTACCCAGTTCATACTTGCCTATTTTTAATATTTCGCTCATTTTATGATTCCTATTTATAGTTTGATTTATTTATAGCACATCGCTATTTAAAACCTTCTTGATTCCTTCTGCCAATGCGATTTTTTCGATCTGCCTGATCTTCTTTTCATAATCAGAGAAGGAAAGCCCCTCTTTGCTTACCTCTTTTTGTACGATCACCTCTCCGCCATCCAGCTCAGAGCTGACCCAGTGGACACTGGCACCGCCGGCAGGATGCGCATCTGCATAACTTCTTTCGATGGCTCTGAGCCCTTTGTGCCTTGGAAGCAGCGAGGGGTGGAGGTTGATCGCACGGATAGTGCCCGTGAATACCGGCGTCAAAATACGCATAAACCCTGCCAGCACCGTCAGATCAGGCTGGTAAACCTCCAATCTCTCGACGACTTGCCTGTCAAAATCTTCCCGTTTGGAAAATGCTTTGCTATCGATGATCTCTATAGGTATCCGATACGCTTTGGCAAACGCAATCCCTCCGGCATCGGGATTGTTGGTCAATGCGACAGCTACTTCAAGCTCTCTACCGTGCAGATGCTTCAAGATATAAGCCAGGTTCGTTCCTGTGCCGCTGAAAAGCACGGCAATTTTCGGTAAATTCTTTTTCATGGCTGCTATTGTCTCACAAAGAGTATAAAGGTGTGCTAAGATTCCTTCTCAGAAAGCTCCAATCTCCCGACTGCTTCGACCAAGTCTGTCGGCAGCATACTGTAGCTGCTCCCCTCATACTGCCGGGTGGCTTCTGCCAGTGCCAGTGACGCGGTGATCGCTGCCTCTTTCGCACGATACCCCTGCGCCAGGAGCCCGACGATCAATCCACTGAGTACATCACCGCTGCCTCCCTTGCTCAGTCGCGAAGACCCCAGAGGATTGATCCAGACTTTTTTCTGATGGGCGATCAGCATGTTGGCCCCCTTCAGAAGCAGTACCGCCTGGGGGTAACGCTCAGAAAATTTGCGGACAAGCGCAAAACGATGCTTCTGAATCTCTGTCACACTCAGCGCTTCTCCCATGGTGATCTCCCACAGTGAAGCAAACTCCTTGGGGTGAGGTGTCAATACGAGAGGTCGGTCAGGCTGCTCCAGCACAGAGAGGAGCTCCCTCGAATAGAAACTGTCCGCATCAAGCAGCAGCGGCACACTGCTCTGCAAAATAGAGTTTCGGATAAACTCCCGGCCAAAAAAGTCTCCCATGCCCATCCCTATCGCCAGCGCTGTTGCTGTCTCCGGCACGCTCGTCGCTGTCATCAAAAAAGGCGGAACCAACACATGTTCGCGCACCACCAGCGTCGTAAGCCCAGCCCCAAATCGCAGGGCTGCCGACCCTGCGATCACTGAAGCGCCTTCTTTTTCTCCACAGAAGAGCACTGCATGGCCAAAGCTCCCTTTGTGTGTGACTTTCGATCTGCGGGTCGGCAAATGCATATCCTCCTGCTCCAGCACGAAAGTATCACTCTGCATCTCATACAGGCTGCGATCGACCCCCAACTCTACACACGTGATCACGCCTGTGTACGCTTTCGCTTCATCCAGATAGAGTGACTCTTTGAGTGCCCCCATCGTGATCGTCAGATCTGCCCGAAAAGCGACGGGAACGATCTCTCCGCTCTCGGATATCCCCGTGGAAATATCACACGCGATCTTGAAAGCTTCGATCTGATTCATCTGCGCTACGATCGCCTGGCTCTCTTGGTCAAGCTCCCGATTGAGCCCTGCCCCGAAGAGAGCATCGACCAGCAGATCCACGCTCTTTTCTCCCGTATCTATCCTGTCGGCAGGTACGACCCCTATCTTTTGTGCCCGTTCCAGCTGCAGTCGCGCCATCGCCGACTTCACACCAAAGGGAAGCACCAGCCTCACATCATAACGAGCATGCAGCAGTCGCGCCAGCACGATCCCGTCTGCACCGTTGTTTCCCATCCCGGCGACGATCAGAAGCGTGCTTCCTTCAGAAAAATACTCCCGGATATAGACCGCCATCCCCTCCGCTGCATGCTCCATCAGAATATCCTCCGTCAAACCATACTCAGCATAGCATCGCCGGTCCATCGCATAACAATTATCAAAGACTCTTTGCATCAAAATCCTTTTTTCCTATCAGCTCTGCAATAATTATACCCCAAAATTAAACTTTTTTCGATACAATTCGCCACTTATTTTCCCAAGGGCCTGCCCCAAAGAGGAAAAATCTGAGAAGAAAGGGGGTGATGACCCGTGCCAGGAATCGTCTTAACACCGAGAGACTCTTTTGATGACGCCTATAGAAAATTCAAAAGACAATGCGACAGAAACCTGATCGTCACAGAAGCAAGAGCGAGACAATACTACGAGACTGCAACTGAGAAACGAAAGAAAGAGAAGATCGCTACCCGTAAAAAGATCCTTAAAAAGCTCTTTATGATCCGAAGATATGAGTCAAGACTGTAAGTTTTGACCCGAACAGCCGGGGAGATTTCTCCGGCAATCTACTGATAAATATTCCTACTTTTTATCGCCCTGTATCCAAAAGTAACTACTCGCTCTAGGCAAATTCAAATCATTTTTTAGCTAAAATCATCGGATATTCTTCTAAAGGGTTTTCTATGACATTTACCTCTCCTCTCCATCACAACTCCATCAAGATCATGCTCCTGGGCTCCGGAGAACTGGGCAAAGAAGTCGCCATCGAAGCACAAAGACTCGGTATCGAAGTGATCGCAGTCGACAAGTATCCCCATGCCCCTGCACATCTCGTCGCCAACCGTGCTCACGTCATCGATATGCAGGACCGCCAAGCGCTTCTATCTCTTATTCGGGAAGAGCAGCCGACCTTTATCCTGCCCGAGGTCGAGGCACTTAGCATCGAGGCACTCTTCGATGCTGAAGCGGAAGGCTTTCATGTTATCCCCAATGCAGAAGCCGTCAACAAAACGATGAACCGGAAAAATATCCGCGTCTTTGCTGCAGAAACGTTGGGCATTGCCACAAGTCCTTATGAATTTGTCACAACCGAAGCAGAACTCAAAGCTGCAGCAGATCGGATCGGGTTTCCCTGTGTCATCAAACCCGTGATGAGCAGCTCCGGACATGGCCAGAGTGTCGCCAAACATCCCGGCGACATCCCCCACTCCTGGGAGATCGCCAAAGAGGCCAGGGGCGACGCAAGCGAATTGATCATCGAAGGCTTCGTCGATTTCGACTATGAGATCACCCTCTTGACAGTCCGCACCGAAGAGGAGACCGTCTTTTGTGAGCCGATCGGGCATATCCAGAAAGATGGAGACTACATCCTCTCCTGGCAACCGATGCCGATGCGCCCTGCAGCCCTGAAGAAAGCGAAGGAGATCGCCAAAGCCGTCACAGATGGCCTGGGAGGGCGTGGTATCTTTGGGGTTGAGTTCTTTATCAAAGAGGATGAGGTGTACTTCTCCGAGCTGAGTCCGCGCCCGCACGATACGGGAATGGTGACGCTGATCACACAGAGCCAGAGCGAGTTTGCACTACATGTCAGAGCAGTCCTGGGTCTGCCGCTTGAGTTTACATTCTATGGGGCGGGGGCCAGCGGTGCCTACAAGGCGTGCTCAGAGAGCAAAGAGCCCAGAATAGAGGTTCCCGACCGAGCCTTCACAGCACACTCTTATGTCCGTATCTTCGGAAAACCCGAATCTCACATCGGCAGACGGATGGCCGTTTCGCTGGTGCTGGATGACGAGATAGAGGAAGCCAAAAAAAGAGCACTCGAAATCGTCAATCAAATCAGTGACTTCTAAGGAAAAAGATGAAAATAGTTGTACTTGATGCCAAAACACTGGGTGATGATCTCGATATCAGTCCGCTGGGTGATATCGGTGCGCTTCGCGTCTATCCGACAACACAGCCCAATCAAACCCTCGACCGCATTCGTGATGCAAATATCGTGATCACCAACAAAGTCGTCATCACAGCCGAGATGATCGACGCAGCACCCCCGCTCAAACTGATCTGCATCGCCGCAACGGGGATGAACAATGTCGATCTCGAACATGCCGCATCCAAAGGCATATCGGTCAAAAATGTCGCTGGCTACTCCAGCAAAAGTGTCGTGCAGCATACCTTTGGTATGGCGCTTTATCTCTTGGAAAAACTGGCTTATTACGACCAATGCGTCAAAAGTGGGGAGTGGAGCAATTCGGGTATCTTTACTGACGTCTCCCATCCCTTCCATGAGATATCCGGTAAAAAATGGGGGATTGTCGGCCTGGGCACAATCGGCCAGGAGGTCGCTCATGTCGCGACTGCCTTTGGTGCAGATGTCTGCTACTACTCCACCTCCGGCAGCAACCTCAAGCAGCCTTATCCTCATCTCCCTCTGGAGAGACTCCTGCGTGACTGCGATATCATTTCGATCCATGCACCACTCAATGACAAGACCATCGGACTCATCAACAAGAGCAATCTGCACTTCATCAAAGAAAATGCCATCCTGCTCAACCTTGGCAGAGGCGGTATCATCGACGAAAGTGATCTTGCCCGCGAACTTGACCGGCGCTGCCTCTATGCCGGACTGGATGTCCTCAGCAACGAACCTATCGATGCCAATAATCCTCTGATGCAGATCAGGCATCCCCGGCGCCTGCTGATCACTCCGCACATCGCCTGGACCAGCATCGAAGCAAGACAAAAGCTCTTCGAAGGTATCGTGCACAATATCCTGACATTTTTGAAAAGCGAGGAGATAAAATAGTGCCCAAAATCCACGATACAAACTATAGCCAGAGAGATACAATGCCAAGTCATAGCCGCCAATGCAACGCGCAGTTTATGACACAGTACCGCAACAATCTCCCAAAGGATTCGTCATGGTAGACGTGCTCATCATCGGAGCTGGCGGAGCTGGCCTGACGGCAGCACTCTCCGCCAAAGCGATGGGTGCGAGCGTTCTTGTCGCAGGCAAAGCCCAGCCGACCAATTCACAAACATCCATGGCCCAGGGCGGCATCAATGCCGCTCTGGGAAATGTTGGGGAGGATTCGGTCGCTTCGCATATCGCCGATACGATCAAGTCTGCCCATCACCTCTGTGATCCCGACATGGTGGAGACGATGTGCACCCGAGCACCCGAAACGATCGCCTGGCTCGAGTCGATCGGTGTCCCCTTCAGCCGCACTCCAACAGCGAAAATCGCTCAGCGGCAGCTGGGAGGCGCGATGCATAAGCGCGCCTGCTACTCCCAAGACTATACCGGTCTGAAGATCCTCCACACACTCTATGACAGCTGCCTCAAAGAGGGGATCGACTTTCTCGAAGAGCACTATCTGCTCAACCTCATCACGACCACTCAGGAGGACCCAAAACTCCCTCCTGTCACCAAAGGCGCGACACTGCTGGAGAGGGCAACAGGGGAAGTGATCCAGATCGATGCCAAAGCTGTCGTTCTTGCGACCGGCGGCTATACCTCGATCTACCACGGTTTCACGACCAATGCCTTCGGCTCGACAGGGGATGGCCTCTGTGCAGTAGCCCGGGCAGGCGGCATGCTCTCAGATATCGAATTTGTCCAGTTCCACCCTACAGCATTGAGACATGCGTCGATACTCGTCTCTGAAAGTGCCCGGGGAGAAGGAGGCTATCTCGTCAATGACAAAGGGGAGCGCTTCGTCAATGAGTTGCTGCCCAGAGATATCGTCGCCCGTGCCATCTATGCACAGATCAGTGCGGGAAAGTCAGTCTTTCTCGATATTCGCCACCTGGGAGAGGAGAAACTGATGGAGCTGCTGCCGCAGGAAGTTCACCTCTGCCGCCTGCACGAAGGTGTCGACCCTGTCACAGAGCTGATCCCTATCAAACCCGTAGCACACTATGCAATGGGCGGTATCGACGTCGATCGCAGACTCGAAGTACAGGGCATCCAGGGCTGCTACGCTGCAGGAGAGTGCAGCAACGCAAAGGTCCATGGTGCCAACCGGCTGGGAGGGAACTCCCTGCTGGAGATTGTCGCATTTGGGAAGATTGCCGGAGAAAATGCTGCCACTGCTGCCCGGGAAAAGCCAGATGAGCCTGCGGGCGATACGCAGCTGAAGCAGGATCGCGCTTTTGTCGCGGCATGCCTTGAGCAAGACGGCGAGATCAACTTCTATGAAAAGCGTGATATGATCGGAGAACTCTTCTATCACAATGCCGGTATCGTCCGCAATGCCTCTGCACTCGAAACGGCATGCTCCACGATCCGGACGATCCGCAGAGAGCTGCCAAACATGAGGCTGGGAGACAAAAGTCGGCCACACAATACCAATCTCATAGATTTCCTCGAATTTGCCAATGCCCTCGAGCTGGGAGAGATGCTCCTCGAGGGTGCCCTGCTGCGAAAGGAGAGCCGTGGCGCACACTATCGGGCTGACTTTCCCGAGCAGAACGATGCACAGTATGATGCACATACATGCTACCGAAAAGAGAAGGACAGCCTCTCTCTGGAGTTTGAAAGGAACTACACATGAATTTAACCGAAACCAAAGAGCAGCTTATCGAGCTGACGATCGAAGAGCTCGCGGAACTGATCCACAGAGCCCAAGAGATCAAGGCGAGGAAAGAGGCCGGCGACCCCGCCCTAAAAGCACTTGAAGAAGCCGGCTACGACTTCAAAGATCACTGCTGCGAGGATCACGAATGAAGATCTCTATCAAGCGATTTGATCCGCTCCTCGATCCACAAAGCAGCATCATCACATACGAAATCCCTGAAGGCTTGACGCTGCTTCAGGGACTACAGCACCTCAAAGCTACAACTGACGCCACCCTCTCTTTCGATGCAGGATGCCGAAGCGGTATATGCGGCAGCTGCGCTGTCCGCGTCAATGGCAGAGAAGAGCTCTCCTGCAGCTACCGGCCCAGAGAAGACGACCTTATCGAAGCACTCCAGTACCATCCTCTCCGGCGCGACCTCCTCGTAGACAAACGCAAAGCTGTAGAAACGCTCAGACATACCTCAGCCTGGCTGCACCAAAGCAGAGAAGCAGATATCTCCATAGAGGATGAAAAACGTACAGAGACGCAGAGCGACTGTATCCTCTGCCACAGCTGCTACTCTGCCTGCCCCGTCTATGCTGTCAATCCGGACTTTCTCGGTCCTTTCGCCCTCACCCGCGCCTATCGCTACAGTGCCGATCCCCGTGAAGGCGACGCCAAAGACACCATCGACGCCATTCAGTCCAACGGTGTCTGGGACTGCACCCTCTGCGGTGAATGCACTGCTGTCTGCCCACAGGGGATCGACCCCAAGATGGATATCACGATGTTGCGCAGCAGCAGTACACAGTATGGCTACAGTGATCCCAACTTTGGGGCTATGAACTTCGGTTTTGATCCCAATGGAGGATTTTAGGATGAGGAGGTTCCGATGATAAAACGATTGACATCTCTCTTTCTGATCGTCTCCTCTCTCACGGCAGGCGAGATCACCATCGCAGTCGCCGCCAACGTCAGCTACGCCATCGATGACTTGAAAGCGGAATTTGCCAAGAGCCATCCTGATACCCAGGTGCGTATCATACTGGGCAGCAGCGGAAAGCTGACGGCGCAGATCAAAAACGGTGCACCCTATGGCCTCTTTATGAGCGCCAATATGGCGTATCCCGAAGCACTCTACCGCGACAAGCTTGCTCTCACTCAGCCAACCGTCTATGCCGAGGGAACACTCGCCTGCTTCAGTGCAAAACCGACTGATTTTTCCGAAGGAATCACGCTGTTGACCCATCAAACGATCAAGAAAATCGCAATCGCCAACCCCAAGACAGCCCCCTACGGCAAAGCGGCGGTCGAGGCGCTACGGCATGCCGGCATCTATGACACCGTCAAGCCCAAACTCATCTATGCCGAATCTATCTCCCAAACCGTTGCCTACAGTGTCACAGCAGCCGATATCGGCCTGATCGCTGCTTCTTCGCTCTATAGCCCCAATATGCGGCACTACAGAGAGGCTGCCAACTGGATACTGGTCGACCCTGAACTCTACACGCCTATCAAGCAGGGCATTGTTCTCCTGAAAAAGGGGGCCGATGAGAAGGCTTACCATGATTTTTATGATTTTATTCTCAGCAAAGATGCCGGGAGGATCTTCAAACGATATGGATATCGCGTCAAATGAATCAGATCGATGCCATCATCACCCATATCCAGGGCGATGAGAATATCAATGTAGTCAGCTTCGAGGCGGCAGGCCAGCCGATGCGTATGATGGCACTGGCGCTCGACAGATCCCTGAAGACAGGTGCGCGCGTGAAGCTTGGGGTCAAAGCATCCAATATCTCTCTTGGCAGGGCACCTCTTGGACCAATCAGTATCTCCAATCAGCTGAAGGTCACCATAACACATATCGATACCGGAAAGCTGCTCAGCTCTGTCAAGTTCAGCTTGGGCAAGGCACGGCTCGAGAGTATTATTACCAGAGATTCGCTCGATCATATGAATCTACAGGCAGGCGAGGAGATCGTCGCCCTGATCAAATCAAGTGAACTCTCTATTTTGAAGAGGCTCTGATGGATTGGTCTACACTGGATTTTGGCCCTTTTCTCCTCTCATTCAAGCTCGCCGGGGTCACAACGGCTATTCTTTTTATTATTGCGCTCCCGATAAGTTGGTGGCTGAGCCAGACAAAAACACGCTACAAACCAGTCATCGAAGCGGTCGTCTCTCTGCCCATCGTCCTGCCCCCTTCCGTCCTGGGATTTTATGTTCTCTTTGCACTCTCGCAGAACTCTCCTGTCGGTGCATTTTTTGAGGATCATTTCGGCATCAAGCTGGTTTTCAACTTTACGGGGCTGGTCGTAGCGAGCTGCTTCTACTCTTTTCCGTTTATGGTGCAGCCGTTGCAAAGCGGCTTTGAAAACCTCAACCGTCATATGATCGAAGCCTCTTATGTCGCGGGCAAGAGCAAGCTCAATACACTTCTCAATGTCGCCCTGCCCAATATCAAGCCGGCGCTCCTGAGCGGACTCATCATCACCTTCGCCCATACGGTCGGCGAATTCGGTGTCGTGCTGATGGTGGGTGGCTCCATCCCCGGAGAAACCAAAGTCGCCTCGGTCGCGATCTATGAAATGGTTGAAGTGATGGATTACCGATCAGCCCATCTCTACAGTGCGATGATGCTATTGATCAGCTTCTCTGTGCTGCTGGGTGTCTATCTCTTCAACCGCCAGCACAAAAGACATCTGGGATGGCGCGATGATTGAGATAGCGGTAAGAAAAGCCCTGATCGGAAGTAACGGACCAATGAAGCTGAACGTTTCACTGGAAATAGCAGAGAAGAGTTTTGTCACGCTGGCTGGTGAAAGCGGCAGCGGCAAGACAACACTGCTGCGCATCCTTGCCGGTCTCGAAAAAGCAGAAGGCACCATCACCGTTTCCGGCAAAAAATGGCTGGCTGGACCCAGATCGCTGCCGACACAGAAACGAGAGATCGGCTTTGTCTTTCAAGACTATGCTCTTTTCGACAATATGACAATCCTAAACAATCTCCTCTTTGTCAACAAAGAGAAGGCACTGGCAGACCACCTGCTCGATCTGACACAGCTCTCAGAGATGAAGAACCGCTATCCGGGCACACTGAGCGGTGGCCAAAAGCAGCGGGTCGCACTCTGCCGGGCGCTGATGAATCGTCCCAAAATCCTCCTGATGGACGAACCGCTCTCCGCACTCGATCCTGCGATGCGCAGCAAGCTCCAGCACGATATCCTGAAACTTCACAGAGAGTTTGGCACGACAACCCTGATGATCTCCCATGATCCCAGCGAAATCTATCACCTCGCAGATCGCGTCATCCTGCTCGACCACGGAGAGATCCAAAATGACGGTGCCCCCAAAGAGGTACTGCTGCATGTGAAAGGTTCACAGAAATTTTCTCTCACGGGCGAGCTTCTCGAGATCATCCAGGCTGACGTGATCCATATCGCCATTATCGCCATCGGCCAACAGATCGTCGAAGTGGTACTCGATGAAGCAGAGAGCAGACTATTCAAAGCAGGGGATACGATAGAGGTCAGCACCAAAGCGTTTGCGCCGACGATCAGCAAAGCAAAAGATAAAGTGCAGCGATAGTATATGAAATCAATAATTTTTCTATTTCGAAATTTGAGTCGACACTGAGTCTAAGGTGGTACGGAGGTGGCATTTGAGAAAAATAGAAAAATCTATAAAGTACTTCAGATTACGTTGTAGTAGACTTTTGTGAGGATTATAAAAAAATGGTGGCCGGGAGAGGGGAGTTCACACTATATCATATATCCCCTAAATATAGGGATAAAATAAAATTACTCTATCATTATTACCGCAACCTTTACCGCAATAAGATATTGTATGGTGTTACTTGTTAGCATATAAAATTCATTTATTATATCCAGAATAAAGGACATTTTGTAAATGCTTATGGACATATACAACTATAGTTTAAATTTAATCTGCTGAACAATTTCCATAAAAAAGTCCCTGCTCCATATCTCCAAAACCCTCTTATCGGAAACAAACACTTCAACATCTCTTTTCGCAGCAGCAATATCTAAATCATCTATACGACTCTTCAATAGCTCTATAATGTAACTTCTATCCAAATCCTTATCTATCGTCAACCCTTGATTTTCCTGCCAGGCACAACTTTGCTGCACTCGTGCATTAAGATGTTTGATATCCAGCTCATACCCATGAGAAATATACCATACCAGATCATACCAGTCCCTGCCCTTTGGTCTAGTTGACCAGTTTCTACACAAAATTGCATGCATCTTTCCTGCAAAGAGTGAAGGAATGGTCATTGTCTTAATGGTGAAGGGAGACGGTACCAGCAGTGTTTTCATTTCACTTTCAAAGTCAAGTGGCGGCTGCGTGTCCACTTCTAATTTTATCTTTACCAGCCGCCCCTGACCAAATGCCTTTACAATGTCTTCGGGAGCTTCTATATTGATAAGGTGTTGGCTTGTATTTCCCTTCACAAAAGCCGATTTGATTATGCTATCACTTTTCTTGATCTGTATACTCACTTCAAATCCAAATGAGTGCAATGCTTCAATGACTGCATCCTCATAAACAGACAGGTCAAAACTTTCATCGGGTACAATGAGTGAGAAGTCCAGATCTTCAGAAAATCTATCCAGCCCATACAAGATGCGTAATGCTGTACCCCCATAAAAAAGAGCATGACCAAAGAAGCCTGCACGAGAAAGTCCAAGAAGCACGATCTCTTGCAGTATCTCTCTTAGTGCCTCGTAGGTTTTATCTGCTGTAGAGAGGTCATATTTCTCCAGCATCTTTGCTATGGCGGGGTGTGTTGTGCTAGGCACTGTGCTTCCTTTTTCTTATAAGCCTACTCAGGTTTGTCAGGTTTGAAGACCTGTACGCTGCAGCTATAGCGGCAATAAGGTCTACATCTAAAGCATAAAACATATCCATATCTATACGTAGATCAAACTCGAGGTACTCTTGCAGTTTTTGTTGAGACAACCTTCCAATACCTCTATCTGATCGTATTTTATCACAGAGTGCTTTCTCAACAGTAGCAATAAGTTTTCCACCATTTACATCATCATAGAGCCAGTCAATCCCTACTGCATATGCCCGCAAAGGTACAGGTTTGTAGGTAAATCGACCCAACGGTGTATCAAACTCTTTTCTCAACCGCAACGTAGCAGAAGTAATCTCGTAAACTCGTTCAGGGATCAATCCGTAATACGATAACGCATAATCAAATGAGACATAAGAGGGTGCATAGAGCATATTGGCAAGAGTTATCGTATCGATAGAAGCAGTTTGATAATCTTCTCCAAGAGCATACAGTCCTTTTTTTAAGCGAATAAGTTCACCTTTTTTTACCATATAGGATATTTTTGCATTGATGTTATTTACGCTACCCGCAAGTATGCTCTCCAGTATCTCATGCGTAAAAATAGGTGATGATAGTTGTTTCCTGATTTCTACTATATTCATGAGAAAAGTATAGCATATTTTGTTAAATTAAGAATAGATAATACAAATATTTCATACTATC
Source organism: Sulfurovum sp. (assembly GCA_024763175.1). Taxonomy (GTDB): domain Bacteria; phylum Campylobacterota; class Campylobacteria; order Campylobacterales; family Sulfurovaceae; genus SZUA-451. Next base: position 657 of record JANTGA010000037.1, on the reverse strand, counting down.
TATTGAATTTTATACGTATTTTCTGCTCAAGAAGTGGTTTTTGTTCTAAAAAATATTGATTTTGAAAAAAATGGGTAGCAATGGGGCAGAAAAGTAACAAAATTTTACAACTTAAACAGAGTGTCAAAGTACTGTTTTGGCAATGTTTGAGAGGATTTTATATAGTTTGGTGGCCGGGAGAGGGGGAAACTAACAAATATGATTTGCAATGTTTCTTAAAGTTGTACAATTTACCCTACAATCCCCTAGTTTACGGGGTTTGTTTAACCATCTCTTTATGCAATCTTCTGTAAAGTTATACAGAGTTATTCAGTCTGCTGTGGACTGAGTGCGGACTAGCATATTGCAAAAAAGGTATTTTATGAGTGATACTTTCACCAAAACACGTTCAAAACGAATCCCTACAAAACATGATGGTGTATATTACAAGGAAGTTGAAAAGACTAGTATTGACAACAAGGGGAAGAGTAAAACAAAGGTCATTGATAAAGTTTATGTTATCCGATATAGAGATAATGGAAGAGAACGGCTTGTTACTTTAGGTAAATACAGCGAAGGTATTTATTCCACCCCAAATGTCAAGACAACTTTTAATTTTTTCTAATTCCATTGCCACTATGCTACCTTTTGTAGCATAACTCCATTATTATTTGCATT
>JANTGA010000036.1 GCA_024763175.1 Sulfurovum sp. | reverse complement strand
CAGTTTATACCTAAAGATACACCAGAATCAAGACTGTTGGATCTTCAGATCGATGCAGTGCTTCCTCCGGAAGCGACACATCCATAAAGAGTCTATGCTGCAAAATAGAGGCAGGATTGTTTGAGAGATGAAGCATACCTACGTGTAGAAGGAGAGTATTCTTTCAGCTTATGAAAGGATCTCCTTCGGCAGAAACAGTCACAATAATACACCGGACTTTCAACTATCTTCTTAAATCACCACTGGCCTATGGTGCAGTGTCTGCCGAAGTGATCTGGATATACGTTCATTTGAATCCGGCAAATGAGTTTCAGGCTTTCAGGCTGATTGATGCGGAACGCTGCTATTTCTTTTTCGGCATCTTCAAGACGATCACAAAGACGACGACAATCACTGCATAGAGAATATAGGTCGTTAATTCATCATTTTGTGGCATTATTTTACCTCCATAATAAGATCAGATTTACTTACTTTGCCAAGTTTTGTCTCCAGCGTCCAAAAAGGGCCCATTTCACTGATGACAACAGGCGTCACGATCTCCCTGCCTAGTGACTCTATCAGTGCAAGATCTGCTTCGATGATCGTATCGCCGGCTTTGACGCTCTCTCCTTCAGCGGCGACGATCCTGAAGCCCTCTCCTTTGAGAGAAACTGTATCAAGACCAATATGCACCATCACCTCGATACCGCTCTTGTGCCTCATGATATAAGCGTGGCCGGTCGAAAAGATTTTGCTTACTTTGCCCTCTATCGGTGCCCCAAAGGAACCCTTTTGGGGGAGTATCGCGATACCGTCACCGACCATTTTCTGCGAAAATACTTCATCGTTGACTGACTCCAGCGCGACTGCTTCTCCTGCGACGGGCGCGATGATCTCGATCGATTTTTTTTTGAACAATCCGAACATTTAATTCCTCCAATTATATTTTATATGACCATCGATATAGACAGACTTGATCTCTATCTCATCATCAAAAATAACGATATCCGCATCAAATCCCTCCTTGAGCACACCACACGGCAAACCAAGTCGTTGTGCAGGGAGTGTGGTGACGCAGAAGAGTGCCTCAGCCAAACTCGCCTCTGTAAGAGTATAGTAATTTTTGACTGCTTTGTTGAGTTTCAGGACACTGCCCGCCAATACACCGTTCTCAAGCGTGGCCTCTCCTCCTGACACTCTCACCTGCTGACCGCCCAGATCATATGTCCCGCTCTTCATGCACCCTGCCCGCATCGCATCGGTAATGAGGATGAGTTTATCTTTTTTCAGCTTCTGCGCAGTACGCAGCAAGCTGGGGTGGACATGGACGAGATCTGCGATGATATCTGCGGTGACGGGACTGTCAAAGAGTGCCCCGATGATACCGGGTGCCCGGTGATGCCAGGGGGGCATCGCATTGAAGAGGTGGGTAGCGTGAGAGATACCCCAGTCAAAACTCTCCAGAGCAGCATCATAATCCATATCACTGTGCCCAATACTTAAAATGATAGATGGATATCTCTGGGAGATATGCCGGATAAACTGCTCTGCCCCCGGCATCTCCGGCGCGATGGTAATGACACGGATATGGTCCAGATAGGGAGTGATCCAGTCAAAATTTGGCACCTGGATATAATGCGAATCCTGTGCGCCGCCTTTGGCGGGATTAAGAAAGGGGCCCTCCAGGTGCAAACCTCTGATTTTGGCACCCGATACCCCAGGACCATAGGCAATGACATTTTCAATCGCATCGAGAATAGAGGCCTGGCTCATCGTCATCGTTGTCGCCACAAAAGAGGTCGTACCGTTTTTCAGCACGGCTGCAGAGATCTTCTCCAGCGCTTCAGGTGTCGCATCCATCACATCCGCACCGCCACTGCCATGGATATGCATATCGACAAAACCTGCACTGACATAGCAACCTTCAGCATCGATCACTTCACTCTGTGCAGGCGGTCTGTCCTTGCTCAGGGCGATGATCTTTTTGTCAAAAAGCAGCGTATAGCCGTCCAGTACCTTCCGTTCGTAAATGATTTTTCCATTGATAAGCGCTTTCATCCCTGCATTATAGCAAAGAGTTTATAGATAATTAATAGCATTCCGGTAGAATACGGCACATTTCAGAAAGGATCAATGAATGAAAAAAATAATACTGGCTCTCTTGCTGCTGCTGATCATCGGCGGAGGTGCCCTCTATACGATCAAAGGCAAAGATACCTATGATGCCGGAAAATACAATGCAACCCTGAGCAATGGGCTCAATGAAGGATCGATCATCTCCTTTACCCTCCCGGATCAATTCGACAAATCCCATACACTCTCCGATGCTGTCTCAACACTCATCTTTGTCTCGGCCAAGGCAACAGGCCATACCGTCAAAGAGTTTCTCAAAAACCAGCCCAAAGAGTATCTGGAAAAACACCATGCGCTTTTTATCGCTGACATCAGCCCGATGCCGGTCATCATCCGCAACACCTTCGCCATGCCCGATCTCAAAAAGCAGCACTACAGCGTCCTCCTGATCTACGACAAAGCCTTTGCCGGAGATTTCAAAAAGGGCACACAGGAAGACAAAATAACGATTGTCAGCCTGAAGAATGGAAAGATAGAGAAGGTTGATGCTGTTGATAGCGCTGAAGCGCTGGAGAGCTCTTTAGAGTAAAATCATACCCAAATCCGGCTCAATTTTCTTGATTCACGAGAAAATCGATCTTATCAACGCTCCTTTCAGTATTCTACGCTAAAATATCTCTATAGCGTGTGAGGGAGGGGAGGTAGCATGTCGGACAATAAAACCAATAATGTGGATCAAATCAGAGATTTGATATTTGGGTCTCAGATCAAAGCAATTGACGAGAAGTTTGAACAAGTTGACACCAGAATCAAAGATATCCATCAAGATCTCCTGAGCGTACTTCAGGAGTCACAGCAAAAGGTCCAAAAAGAGACTGAGCGTACGCTGGAGGTTCTGGAAAAAAAGATAGACAACCTCTGGGCAACTTCACAGAAAGAAAAAGCACAGTTGAAAGAGTTGCTCGAAAATGCAGAAGAGAGTTTGCAGGATAGGCTGCTTTTGCAAAAAGATGAATTTGACACCAAACTGAGGATCACTAAAGAGAACATAGGCGATGAGCATCAAAAGATCGCAGCCTCTCTCCAATCTACACGGGAAGAGCTAAATCAAATCCTTCAGGAGGGGCTCTCTGCCCTTTCCAAAGAGAAACTCTCCAAAGAGAGTATGGCTCAGATACTGATGGGGGCTGCCCTGAACATACAGGGAAGAGATATCACCTCTATACTCAGTGAGGACAATGAGCCTGAAAAACAGTAGCTCCGATCTTGATAGACTCAAAGAACTTCTTCTCGGGGATGAACTCGAAGCATTAGCGCAGATAGAGTCGAAACTCAAGACGCTGACCATCCTTTCCGATAATCCTGAAGAGATCAAAGCGAAAGTTTTGCCTTTTTTTGATGAGATGCTGCTCGAGCGCCTTCAGGACAAAGGGGGCGCGGCCATCTCCCTGCTCTCTGACTATCTTGCCAGGATCATTGCAGAGGCATCCCACAGGAACAATGAGGCACTCAGCCAGTCTCTGCAGGGCATTCTCTCGACCGCTGTTTCCAGAGAGATCGCTTCCAACAAAGATGCGATGATCGACACACTCTACCCTATCATGGGTGGCATGGTCAGCAAATATGTCTCTACGGCGATCAAAGAACTCATAGAGAATATCAACCGCAAGATCGACGACGGTCTCTCCATGGAGCGCTATAAACGAAAAATAAAATCCAGAGTAACCGGTGTCAGCGAAACAGAACTGCTCCTGCAGGAGATCAGTGAAGCACACATACTCTCTCTCTTTGTCATCCAGAAGGAGAGCGGCCTGCTGATCAGCGAAGCCCACTGGAGGGACAACCAAATCAGCGACCCCCATATGGTCGCATCTATGGCAAGCGCGATCAAGGACTTCATCAATGACTGGATACAAAAAAGTGAAAAACAAGCTGAGGTGCAGCTGCTCAGCTATGGCAGCTCTACACTCTATATCGAAAGTGCAGGAAGCGTCTATCTCGTCGCTTTTTTAAACGCCGAACCCGACCAGGAGCAGCGTATAGAGATCAATCATTTTTTTGCCTCTCTGATCAAAGAATATTTTGATCTCTTCCAAAACTTTGATGGCGACGACAGCAGCAGGGCGGTAAAATCGCTTACTGCCCAGATACAAAGCTATCTCGATACACAAAATAATTATCCTACAGTGCAAGAGAAGAGACCAAAATCAAATTATGCAAGATATTTTGTACTGCTGCTGCTCACGCTCTTGCTTATCGGCATTCTCTATATCGTCAAGGATAGCTTGACCGAGTATGCTATCGCATCTGAAATTGAAGAAAAAACAGATTATACTATCGATATTGATATCGATGGTGATCAGATCCTCGCAGAGGGGAGTGTGAGCAGCTTTTCCGATCTTCATACTATTGAAAAGATTATCAGTCAAAAGAGTCAAAAGAGCATTGTCAACAAGATGACGATACCGATGAGCAAGATAGGTCAATTATTTCACGAAAAAGAGAAGCGTATCGATACAAACATTACCCAACTTTCAGGGCATATCAAGCAGCTGGAAGAAGAGCTGAGAGAGGCCGCGCAGACAGTAGAAACGCTGAATAAGAAGCTGACAAGAGAAGAGGCCTGGACAAAAGAGCAAAAAGAACAACTTCTTTTGAGAAAAAAAAAGATCAATGAGTTAATCAGCTTAAAAGAAAATATTGCTACTCAGCTCAAAAATAGTTTTGGCCATACCTCCTATTTCCATCCGAAAAACAATACACTTGTCTTTTCGAGCAGTGAGTTCTTCCCAAGAGGAGAAGCACATCCCCGCAAGAATGCATGGAAAACGATTGAAGCGACAGTCAATCAGTACCTCACCATCCTTCTTGGTATCAAAAAAACAAAAAGATACCTTCGTAGAATCTTGATATCCGGACACACCGACAGTGACGGCAGAGGGGAAAGCAATGCACACCTTGCCAAAGAGAGGGCATTGCTTGTCAAAAACCATCTCTCCAGAATGCAGATTATTCAAGAAAATGGATTGGGTCCGCTGCTTACATCAACAGGGTATGCGAGTCAATATAGAATTATGGTCAACAGAACAGAAGACAAAAACGCCTCAAGAAGAGTCGAGATCGAATTTCAACTCGATGAGAAAAAGCTCGAAGAGGATATCAAGCACCTCGTAAACAGCAGTGAAAAAATGGACCGGAACTAAAACGCATGATAAGAAAAAAAATACTTCTATTGGGCGATTTTGGTGTCGGAAAGACCAGTTTGATACGGCGTTATGTGGACAATGCATTCGATGACAGCTACCTCACAACAATCGGAGTCAAGATATCAAAAAAACATTTGACTATCCGTGACACTGAGTGCGAACTGCTTATTTGGGATGTTGAGGGCGCAACACCGCTCAAGCAAGTTCTCAAGAGTTATATGTTGGGTGCCAGTGGTGCAATTTTTGTCGCTGACTGCAGCCGTGAGGAGACGATTGCGCATCTCGATCAACATATCGAGAGATTTCTATCTGTCAATCCAAGTGCACGTTATGTCATTGCCTATAACAAATCGGATCTGCTGACAGAGGAACAAAAAGAAGAGATCTCTTGCAAAAAATACGCACGCTTCACTTCTGCCAAAGAGGATAGCAATGTCAGCCAGCTTTTCATCAATCTGACAGAGAAGATGCTCCCTTGAATAAGACAGACATTATCCTCAGGGCGATCTTGTCACAGGACCTTTTCGATTATCTTTTGGCAGACAAAAATGGCACCGTTTTCCAATTTTCAGAGGGTATCGGAAAGTATATCGACACGATACCCAGAGCAGGCGATATGCTCTTCGAATATCTTCCGGAGTTGATCGGCTATGAAAAATGGATCGACGAAGCACTCAAAGAAGAGGGTTGTCATCACACTCTTAAAACCATACAAAAGCAGGAGTATTACGTCGATCTTCATGTTGAGCACTATAGCAGTGATACCGTCTTGATACTGCTGCGCGATATCACGGATATCACCCTCTCAAAGCTGAAGCTGCTCCAATACAGCAATGAAAACACACTCCTCTACAACACCATCCAAAAGATTATCGACAGCCAAAACAACCTGCTATTGATCACGTATCACAATCGTATCGAATATGCCAATAGAAAGCTGCTGGACTATTTTGATCTCAAAGATATCCAGACGATCAAAGGGAAGGCATTTGATGAGATGCCGCTTGCCTCTCTCTCGTTTGAAAGTTTCGACGATCTCTATCTCTACACCAAGGATCGGGAACAGGAGATCGGGATCGGGAAGGATACCTTTCTTGCCAAGGCAACACTGCTGGAAAAAACACACAAACTCTTCACTTTTTCCAATGTCACACACTTGAGCAGTCTCAATCGTCTCCTCAAGAGCAATATCAACCACGATCCGCTGACTGGTATTTACAGAAAACACTACTCCGACAAGATACTCAGAGAAGAGCTTCAGAAGCAGAGCCGATTTGCTCTTGTGATGCTGGATATTGACAACTTCAAACATATCAATGATACCTATGGACACATGACAGGTGACAAAGCCCTGAAAGAGTTGACTGCCCTCATCCAAAAAGAGTTGAACAGGAATGATATCTTTGCACGATGGGGTGGCGAAGAGTTCCTGATACTCCTCAGGACATTTAAAAAAGAAGAGAGTCTCAAAGAGGAGAGTCTCAAAAAAGTAAAATCGATCCGAGCCTCAATAGCAGAGCATCTCTTTAGTGCTATCGGACATATGACAGCCAGTTTCGGGCTTGCACTGCCGCGTCATTCCGATAGTGCGGAGACACTCTTTGAGCGAGCTGATCAGGCACTCTATCTTGCCAAAGACCAAGGCAAAAACAGGGTCGTATTCGAGTCAGAAGCTGACCGAATCCTTTCCGATCAGATATCCTGATCAATCACTCTGGCAAAAGTATCGAAGTAGATCGTATGGAGTTGATCCATCGGCATCTTCACTGCATTGACCTGCATACTCTCCCCGCCGACAGAACCAATCGCTTCGATTTTCAATCCCAGATCGATTGCCAGTCTTGCCACAGCTTCGACATCTTTGGGAGCGACCTCCAGCAGTGCCCGGCTTTGACTCTCGTCGAAGATATCTCTACTCTTATCCAGTGAGACCTGCACGCTTGCGCCTAGGCCTGAGACAGCTGCCATCTTCGCCACCGCGATCGCGATACCGCCGACATTGACATCTTTGGCTGAGGCAAGCAAGCCCTCTTTGTTGGCTTTGATGACCAACTCCCAGAGTCTCAACTCCTGCGTATAGTCGATCTCGGCAAGCGATCCTGCCGTCTCCCCAAAAAGTGTTTTGAGATAGAGGCTCCCTCCAAACTCCCCTGTCGTCGTACCCAGCAGGAGAATTTGATTGCCCTCTTTTTGAAATTGGCTTGGAAGGATACGATTTTCATCCTCATTGAGACCCACCATCGCGATCGTCGGTGTCGGAAAAACACTCTCGCCGTTGGTCTCATTGTAGAGAGAGACATTGCCGCTGACCACTGGTGTATCCAGCTCCAGGCAAGCCTCCTTGATCCCTTCGCAAGCTTGGGCAAACTGCCACATCACTTCGGGATTTTCCGGATTACCAAAATTGAGGCAATCCGTAATCGCCAACGGCTGCGCTCCGCTCATCGCAACATTCCTGCCACTTTCGATGACCGCCAGTGCCGCGCCTTTGAAAGGATCGATATAGCAGTATCGAGGGTTGCAATCCGAACTCATGGAGAGCGCTTTGCCATTCTCTTTGACACGGATCGAACTGGCATCAAGTGAACCGGGCGCCTTGACAGTGTTGGTTTGTACCATCGAATCATACTGATTGTACACCCACGCTTTGTCCACGACTTCAGTCGATGCGATCAGCTTCTCAAAAGCCTCCTGTTCACTGACTTCCGGATAACTCTCCACTGTTTTGCTATTGACCTCATCCAGATAGGCGGGTCTTTTGGTCGGACGATCAAGTATCGGAGCCTCTTCGCTGACCGGATCGATCGGCATATAGGCACAGCGATCCCCATGCCAGAAGAGCTCCATCATCCCTGTATCTGTCACTTCACCGACGACAGCGGCATCAAGATCCCACTTTTCGAAGATATCGATGATCTCCTGCTCACTCCCTTTTTTGGCGCAGAGGAGCATCCTCTCCTGAGATTCGGAAAGCATGAAGTCATAAGGGGTCATCCCCTCCTCTCTTGCCGGAACCCTGTCGAGGTGCATGATCATCCCCGATCCGCTACGTCCCGCCATCTCAAAGGCCGAACTGGTCAAACCTGCCGCACCCATATCCTGGATACCTACGACATGATCAGTCTGGAAGAGCTCCAGGCAGGCTTCGAGCAGCAGTTTTTCGGTAAAGGGGTCACCGACCTGCACGGTAGGTCGCAGGGATTTGCTCTCTTCTGTGAAACTATCTGAACTCATTACAGCGCCGCCCAGTCCATCCCTGCCCGTTTTGGAACCGACATACATCACCGGATTTCCCGTGCCCTCTGCCAACCCCAGAAAGATCTCATCAGACTTTACCAATCCAAGCGCAAAGGCATTGACAAGAATATTGCCATTGTAACTCGCATCAAAACCCATCTCTCCACCGATCGTCGGAACCCCCATGCAGTTGCCGTAACTACCGATACCATCGACAACGCCTTTGACTAGATGACGCTGGTAGCGGGAGACATCACTGCTGCCTTCCACGTCACCAAAGCGCAGTGCATTGAGGTTGGCAACCGGTCGGGCACCCATCGTGAAAACATCCCTGAGGATACCGCCTACACCTGTCGCAGCTCCCTGGAAGGGCTCGATAAAGCTTGGGTGGTTGTGGCTCTCCATTTTGAAGACTGCTGCCATCCCTTCACCGATATCGATCACGCCGGCATTTTCACCCGGCCCCTGGATAACCCAAGGTGCCTTGGTCGGAAAACCATTGAGATATTTTTTGCTTGATTTGTAGGAGCAGTGCTCCGACCACATCGCCGAAAAGATGCCAAGTTCGACGATATTGGGCTCCCTGCCATCGAGGATCTGCTTGATATGATCATAATCTGCGAGAGAGAGTTTGTGTGCCTTGAGAACGTCTTCGATATTTTCCAACTGTTGAGACATAGGAGGGTTCCTTTTAGGGTAAATAAGTGAAAGCTATTATAGGTAAAAAGTACTAAATAAGTGATAAAAAGATAAAATAGGCGCCATTTGCATCACGAAGGAACATGATGAATAAAATCAGCCAAATGCTAACACTCCAACAAGAGCTTAACGATGCCACCAATGGCAAAGGATGGGAAAAAGGTATCACTAAAAACGGTAAACTCATCGACTGGAAACGATGTATCTATCTCGAATGTGCCGAATTGATCGAATCTTACCCTTGGAAACATTGGAAAAATATCGATGCTCAGCCCGACTATGACAATATTAAAATAGAAGCGGTGGATATCTGGCATTTTGTCATGAGTCAAATGCTCCAAGAGTACAGGATCGAACAAAAAGGGAGTATCGATACACTGACAAGCATTATCGAGTCGCTGCCAAACTACCAGGCATTCACCCAAGAGAGTGATGCAGGCCAAAGAGACAGCTATAAGCAGATCACTGTTGTCGAAGCGTTGATACGTGTGCTTTTTTGCCAGGAGTCCTCTGAAGCTTTGATGATCGCCTTCATCGAGGTAGCCATACAGTCTGGCTTGACACTCGACACACTCTACCGACTCTACATCGGCAAAAACATCCTCAACCGATTCAGGCAGGATCATGGCTACAAAGAGGGAAGCTACATCAAGATATGGAATGGCGAAGAGGATAATGTCGTGATGCAGCGCTTCCTGGAAGAACATCCCGACACAAGCCCCGACGCACTCTATCGGGCACTTGAAGCAGGTTACACAGGCTAAATAGCCTTGCTCAAGTCTTGATCTACGATCTGGTTTCCTTCGATATATACTTCTGAAGCGATGCGAATACTCTTGTCGACTTGATAGCCGCATTCGACCCCGCATGTCACCGTACCGATCAAATAGTATCGACCCGATGGCACACCGTAAAATGCGAATGAACCCTCATCATCTGATGCTGTAAACTTGAGATAGTTAAAGAGTCTGGAGTCCGCTTTCCCCATCTTCCGGCCATTGATATAGCTCTCTTTGTACCATTGTCGGGAGTAGCTGGTAACCGGGTTGAGATAGAGTCTGGTTTTGGCACCATAGATCCTTTTTCCATAGGGATCCTGAATGTAAATATGGCCCTGGATCGTACCTTTTCCTGTACGGTCAAGCGCTTGGTACTCTCCGACGGGGAAAGCAATACGCTGCAGCGCCTCTCTGCTTGGCTGCTGTGTCTCATCCCCGCTTGTGACATCCTTGTCAAGATCAGAGACATCGACATTGTCATCTTCGTCTGCATCCACATTACTGTTTTCATCCCAAAGTACATTGTTTTCCTTTTGAGGATTGACTGTAGGAGCAGGAGGTTGCTTGGCACACCCTGCAAAGAAAAAGAGTGCCGCTGAGAGTAAAATAGCTGTATAAAAATACTTTGACATAAATTTCCTTTTGACTATTGTCATCATATTATAGCTTGTTAAATTGAGGATTTTGTATGACTCCAAGTACATTAATGCGATCGTCTTATTTGCCGAGACAAAACTCCCCGAACATTTTGTCAAGAATCTCTTCGCTGTCATAGGGTCTCGAAATCGATGAAATATGCTTGACTGCATCCTGCAAAAAGTAGGAGAAAAATTCCAATTCACCATTTTGGAGTGGTATCTCGGCATTTTCTATCGCCTCGGCGGCCTGCTCGACGGCCTCTATCTGGCGGGCTGAGATCAACATTAGCTCCTCCCCCTCCCCTATGCCGTCAAGTACCTGCGCCAAACGATCTGTCAAACGTTCAAATCCCATCTTCGCACTCACCCAAATAGGATCATACGGCATAAGAGTATCGCTCTCAAATCGAGTCGGCAAATCACTCTTGTTGAGTGCTACGATCAGATACTTCTCCTTGAGTGCTTGAAGCAGAGAGAGGATCTGCTGATCCTCGGTATCAAAAGGCTGGCTTCCATCAAAGAGTACGATCACGATATCAGCATCTTCCAGAGAGTCCATCGACCTCTCAATACCTATCTTCTCGATCCTGTCCCGGGCTTCCCTGATCCCTGCTGTATCGATCAATCGAATAATATGTGACCCGATACGTACCTGCTCCTCAATCGTATCTCGGGTCGTACCTGCGATGTCACTGACAATCGCCCGCTCATAACGCAAGAGCGCGTTCAGAAGAGAGCTCTTGCCGACATTGGGCTTGCCGATGATCGCTACCCTGAAGCCTTCGATCAAGCCCCTGCGACGATGGCTCGCCTCAACGATTTGCCGCATCTCCCCTCTCAGGTCTGCAAGTTGATTTTTCAAAGTGTTGACAATATCATCCGGAATATCCTCTTCAGCATAGTCGATCATCACTTCGGAGTAAGCCAAAGCCTTGAGGAGTGCATCGCGGCTCTCATCGACAAAGTTTTTCAACTCCCCTTTAAGCTGCCGGGCAAGTATCTTGGCGGCATCGACACTTTTTGCCTCGATCAGTTTGGCTGTTGCCTCCGCCTTGGTCAAATCAATCTTGCTATTGAGGAAGGCGCGTTTGGAAAATTCACCCGGCTGAGCCAGCCTTGCGCCATAGGCAGTAGCCGTGTCCAGTACTTCCTGTGCGACGACCATACCGCCATGACATTGGAACTCGACGACATCCTCGCCGGTGAAGCTTTTGGGTGCAGCAAAATAGAGAATAAGTGCCTGATCGATCAGTATCTTCTCTTTGTTGTAGAGGGAGGTCAAAATCGCCTCTCTGGGAGGTATTTTCCCTTCAAAGAAAGTTTTGGGAGAGGAGATCTTCCGGGCGATAGCCAGTGCATTCTGGCCACTCAAGCGAACAATAGAGATCGATGAGACGCCATGAGCCGTCGCAATGGCGACGATAGTGTTATGCATGTTTTTTTGTATTGAACTCGTTAATGATGACAAATTTTCGGCCATCCCGGCCCGTTTTGACAGCGACATACTTGTTGGGGAATGCATCCCTGAGCTGTTCGAGTGCTATCTGGACCAAAATGCCATCCAGAGGTCTTGTTTTTCCTCTTCCGTTTTCATTGACGAACTCAATGACAGGCTGGATATAGTGTCGGATCATCTCCTGCTGTGTTGTCAAAAACTGTGCGATCTCCAGCTTGACATAGAGGTCATACTTGGTATGCAGCCAATTGAAGAGCATATAAGAGAGCGCATTGTACCGATACCCCTCTTTGCCGATCAGTAATGCAGCATCATCCCCATCGATAAAAATCAGTGCTGTATTTTCTACAACATCCACTTCCACCGTATCAATCCCAAAGCAGCTATGCGACAAAAGTTCTGCCAATTCTGCTTCAATCTTCTCTGCGAGTTCCAAATTGTTGTTTTTTGGCCTCTCCTGAATGATCGTCTCTTTGACTTCAAAAAAACTATCAAGCACTGCATCATCCCACTGCGTGACCTCTTCATCCAGTCTGTTTTTTGCTCTATTAGGCTGATCTTCTTTCTGGAGTGCCGGTTTGTCTCTTTCTACTGTTACTGCCGGCTCTTTCGATATCTTCAGCATCTCTTCCTTCGACGCTTCGTCATAAGATGAGGTTTCCGTTTCAGACTCCGACTGGAGAAGTGTCCCTGCTTCGAGTATCTCTTCGATAATCTCCTCAGCAGCAATACTCTGTACGATATCTTCGATTTTTTCGTTATCTCTCTCAGCGCGACTGCATTCAGCAACGATGATGGCATTTTTTTTGAAAAAGCCCATGACTCCGCTGGATGGATGCTGAATCACTTCATACTGAAGCTCAGTAATAGAGCACGACAACTCACGTGCTGCCTGCTCATAAGCATCGGCCAGAGTAGGTGCTTCTATCTTCTTCATCGGCACCCCTTCTACTTCTTCTCGTGAGCGGCGATTGCTGCTGCCTTATGTTTATCATAGGCACGATTGATATAGTACTGTTGTCCTATAGAGAGGATGTTGTTGGTCAGCCAGTAGAGCACAAGACCGGACGGAAACGTCACAAAGAAAACCGTCATGATCACAGGGAAGAATTTAAAAATCTTCTCCTGAAGCGGATCGGTAATATTGCTCGGAGTGATCTTCTGCTGGAAATACATCGATGCACCCATCAAAACCGGCAAAACATAGTAAGGATCCATCTTTGACAAATCCTGTATCCAGAATATCCAGGGAGCTCCCTGAAGTTCATCGGCATTAAGAAGGACACGATAGAGCGCGAAAAAGACAGGGATCTGAAGTAGCATCGGCAGACACCCACCCATCGGGTTGGCTCCGTGCTTCTTGTACATCTCCATCATTTTGGCATTCATCTTTTGCGGATCTTTGCCGTATTTCTCTTTGAGCTCTTTCATCTTAGGTGCCAGGTCTTTGAGCTTCTGCATCGACATCATTCCCTTATAGGAGAGAGGGAAGAGGATGATTTTTACCAACAGCGTAAAGAGAATGATCGCCCATCCCCAGTTGCCGACAAAACCATGAATCCAGACGATCACGGCAAAGAAAGGTTTGGAGAGAAAACTGAACCAGCCATACTCAATGACATCAGTCAACTGTGGACTGAGTGCTTTGAGCGTGCGATACTCTTTGGCGCCGATATAGCCCTCTATCTGCATATCGCTGCTTCCTTTGAGGAAGATCAGCGGATCATTATTTTTTCCCGGAGATACAGTAACATTCAAGCCCTTTTTCAAATCATATAGAACGGAGGCATAGTAGCGGTCAAACGCTGAAGCGAAAATGACGTTATTGAATGATTGATCCCCCTTGGTATCCCCGTCTTCTATGGTGGTCAGGAGACCATCTTTATCTTTGATCAGGGCGCCTTTGGCAATCATGTACTTCGAGGTATCAGCAATAGGTCGTGACCCTGTTGTGATAAAATAGTCTACCGGTTTTGATGTCCTTACCGATAGCCCATAGTGCCCATCTGTATAAAATCGGATCTCTTTTGTGACAGTTAATCCCGTCAACTCTTGTGTCAAAGTGATCGTTTCAGGCGCATCTTTAATACGCAACTCATGCACAGATGCCCGATAAGGAACTTTGAACGCTTCAGCATTGAGTGTCGGGTCTGAAAAACGGAGTTCGAGCGGTTTCACGGCATCGGCTTTAAACAGCTTCAGCGGCTTGCCCTCGTCGTCACGATATTTCTCCTCCAGGAGTGTCACCTGTGCAATTCGCCCGAATTCATCGATTTTAATGCTTGACACCCGGCTCGATACAGTCGCCAATACTCTGCTGTTTTCTTGAGCCGGTGCGCTCATGGCAGTTCTATCGGCTGAAGCTGGCGTCTTTATCGCTTCATTTGAAGCTGCAATTGCGGGAGCCTGATTTTCTACTTTCTGATTTTGGGCACTTTGATTGCTATCTTGAAGTGTTTTTTGAGATTGGGCTCCACCCATAAAAAAGCTTGATCCGACGAAGACCAGAAAAGAGAGTGCCAAAGCAATAATAAGTCGTTTTTGAAGATCCAATTGTTCCAATGTAATACCTTTAGCGTTACCAAACATGCGCGTGATAACTCTATAAAATTTTATTCAGACAGTTTCAGTCAATACAGAACACTTTTTAAGTGTGTGAAGATAGGCTTTTCTTATCTCCCGATAACTTTTTTCCAAAAGCATCGGTTTTGCGACCAATACATAGCTTCCGCTTGTGATTCTGTCGATATTTTCTATAAAATGGGCTCGCAGCAGACGCTTGGCCCTGTTTCTATGAACCGCATTTCCGATTTTTTTGCTGGCAACAAAACCTACCTTCTCACCTGCTCTACCTTTGTAAAAAAGTACAAAAAAAGGAGTATGCCAGGTTTTTGTCGCCTGTTTATAGACAGTGTTAAATTCTTTACTCGTTTTCAGGCGGGTAAATTGCTTTATACGGCCAATCTTTTTCTTCCTTTTGCTCTTCTTGCTGCGATCACTTTTCTTCCGTTCTTTGTCTTCATGCGTGTTCTGAAGCCGTGCGTTCGTTTTCTTGGTGTGTTGTGTGGTTGATATGTTCTTTTCATGAAATATCTCCTTGCTATGATTTTATTTTGCAAATGACATCTTCATCCGAAGAGGGTTTGCAGATTTAGGACGCGATTTTACCTGAATAGTACTTAAAGAGGACTAAGTCAGAATATCGGGAATTTTGGAGTAGGCGGATATTCTCTGGATTTATGCTAAGATTAGCGTATGAAAATTTCAACACCGCAAACCATACCAAAAGAACTCCCTTCTCCTGCCTGGGTGCTCGAAGAACAGTTGCTTCGTGACAATATCGCCCTGCTCGACGATCTGCAGCAAAGAAGCGGCGCCAAAATCCTGCTGGCGCTCAAGGGCTATGCGCTATGGGCCTCTTTTCCTCTGATACGGGAAAAACTTCATGGGTGCTGTGCCAGCGGACTTCACGAAGCGAAACTCGCTACGGAAAAATTCGGAAAAGAGGTGCACACCTACGCTCCAGCTTTCAAAGAGGAAGAGCTAAGGGAGATCGCTGTACTGTCTCACCATCTTGTCTTCAACTCCCCGCAGCAATTCGAACGCTTTTCGAGCAAAGCCAAAGCGATCAACCCGGATCTGTCATTGGGACTCCGAATCAATCCGGAGCACTCGAAGTCTCCCGTAGAGCTCTACAATCCCTGCGGAACATACTCAAGACTCGGCACGACATTGGAAAATTTCGACCCCTCGATACTGGATCATTGTGATGGCTTTCATTTTCATGCACTCTGCGAACAGAGTGCTGATGCACTCAAATCAGTACTGGATGCTTTTGAGGAGAAATTCGGGACATATCTCTCTGATCTGAAATGGATCAACTTTGGCGGGGGGCACCATATTACCAAAGCAGGATATGACAGAGAAAAGTTGATTAGACTGATCAAAGCCTTCAGGGAAAAATATGCAGTCGATATCTATCTGGAGCCCGGAGAAGCCGTCGGATGGGAGACCGGCACACTCGTCTCCACCGTACTGGACATCGTTCACAATGGCATCGATATCGCTATCCTCGACACATCAGCAGAGGCCCATATGCCCGACACGATCATCATGCCTTATCGCGCAGAAGTACGCGGCGGGGCACCGGCCGGAGAAAAAGCCTGCACCTATCGTCTCGCCGGCAACACCTGCCTCGCTGGTGATGTCATGGGGGACTACAGCTTCGACCATCCTCTCTCTATCGGAGATCGGATCATCTTCGAAGACCAGATGCACTACACGATGGTCAAAGCCACCACCTTCAACGGCATCCAACTTCCCTCGATCTGTATCCTGCGAGAAAATGGCAGAGTTGATATCGTCAGAGAGTTTGGCTATGAGGAGTTCAGGGATCGGCTATCATAACTGAGATTTTTCTCCACTATTCACCTCATTCCCGAAACTGCAGGAAGATATTAGACTTGTTGCGGAATAAGTCTTTTATTCAAAATCCCGTCGATAAATAATACCTGCGCTGCTTGAGTCTTCATCTGTCGTAAGTATCCCTTTGATATACTTGTTGTAATCATACTGCAGCTTGGCACCGGATACCTCACCACCCATATAGATGATCATGATTTTGTCTGTCAATCGCTTCCCGATATCGACTTTTCCATCGGCCCCCATGGTCAGGTAGTCTATCTTGATACCTGCATTTGCCAGAGCAGATTTGGCCATCGCGCCTCCCATCATTTTCATCATATCATCACCGCTGTTGTTACCTGCCCCATCGATCGATCCGAAGAGCAGGACGGAGAGTATCTCGGCCCGGCTCAAACGGGGAACGGATGAGAAGATGATGTTGGGTGTCGCCGGTGATCCCGTCACCCTGATCGTGATCTCATACTTTATCGCATCATAGACAGCTGTAATATCTAAAATAGGAGTAGATACATCACCTGTAAATGCGATCAAGCTCTTTTTGAAAACAAATCGCTTATCCTGAAAAGTGTAAACAGATCCCTCCAAAATCTCGGCAGTTCCCAGGGTATAGAGGGGGCCCTTCTCTGTCTTTTGGATCGTGAGGTCTGCTTTTGCTTTGATGTCTGCATCAGCTGTTTTATATAAAAGCGGTTTTTGTGTATTGACTTTGATCATCGTGTTGAGATTATCTACAAAAGGGCTTGCCTCTTTCTTCTTCATATCCTGCATAATGATGATATCACTATCCGTCGGAAAGCTCTTTTGATCCATGTCATAATGAACATTACCCCCCAGAATCGTCACTGTGCCATTGATCGATGTCCGGTTGCCATCCAAGCTGCTTTGGATATCGATCTTACTGGAGAGATCGATGAGTTGATGGGAGATATCGAGTGGATCTGCATAGGCAAGTATTTCACCTTTTTTTTGATCGATATTATAGTTTCCGCTTACCTTGAGCGCATCATTGATCCAGAGGGGCGCTATCTCTATGATCCCCTTCCTGAGACTGACCACGGAGGGTTTTGTGGCGAAAATCTTTTGTTTCTGGAAGGTCGTATGGTATTGGTTGAGTCTCAATACCGAATCAGCAAAGCCCAGTGAAATCATCGTATCATCCAGGACATACTCTGTTTTCCTGCCTGCCTTGCAGGTCAAAGCATTGGCATGGAGAAGGAGCTCCAGCTCTTTCATTTTTTTGAGTTTCAGTGAAACTTTCAAATCCCCGTCGAGCGGCGGTGCCTCAAAGGTGTAGATCGTATTGATTTTCTTGATCAAATCCTGGAGTGAAGCGACACTGTTTTCCAGCCGAATCTCTTTTTCTGTATTTCCGGAGAAGCGGAACTTTGCACCCCCCAGCACCAAGTCACCGCCAAGGTTTTTATCCTCCAGTCCGTACGTGACCTTTGAATTGAGTCCGTTGGATTTCAAGTCTACATTCAAGCGTGATCTATCCATCGCAACCAGTGTCTGCAGAGGGCTCAGGGCATCCAAGTTTAACTCCGGGCTCACCCCTCTCAGCAGCGAATCTTTGGGAAAAACCGTTTTGCTCAATACTTTCAGCTCCTTGTCATACAGTACATCAGCATTCATGTTTGCGATATTGGACGTGATGTTGGCTTCTGCTTTGATCGGTGTCATCTGGACAAAATCCAGCGGCACATGAATGACTGCTCTCACCGCTGCGGGCTGAAGCGGCTCCGGCAGCGAAAGCATCTCTTTCAATTTGACAGCTGCTTTGGTCGAGAGTCTGAAATCACCTTTTTTGAAGTCCGATGAAATGAATTTTCCTTTCAACCCTTCGGAGTCTATCAGGGCTGTCGCACTGCTGATCGTGCCCTCATAACTGATTTTCAAATCCTTCAACGACTTGGTATAATTGGCATCGATACCCTCCAGGACTCCGGGAATGACCCTGCCCTGGTAATCCAAGGCACCCTCCTTGAAGGTCAATAGATTATGAAGGCGAATATTTTTGGCGTAAGGCGTGGAGATATTCCCTTCACTGCTGACAGTCAAACTGGAATCAGAGATCGTATAGGCAAGATGGTTGGCCAAATGTACCCTCTCGACATTAAACGCACCCTCTTGGGAATCCAGCAGCCTTTCTCCACTGAGTATAAGATCGACTTTCGCCTTCTCCATGTCTGCATCAATATCGAGCGCAACAGGATCCAGAGCATCTTTTCTCAGTGGAATATGATACGTTTCAAAGAGACCTTGTAACGGTATCACTGCTCCATGACTCTCAATATGGTTATCTTTGATCACGGCATGCTGCGTCACTGTGGCAAAACTGCTCACTGCATCGATATCGAGCGTGCCGCTCTCTGCAAGCAACGTGCCGATATTAAATCGTACATCACTGGCATTGACTTCGGCACGCTTGACCAGCACCGGAGCATAGGTGGCCTCTTTGATCGAGCTATCCAAATGCTTCACGATGAGAAA
>JANTGA010000035.1 GCA_024763175.1 Sulfurovum sp. | reverse complement strand
ATGGAACAGTTCAAAACCTATGCGCTGATGGTCGGATTGACCCTGCTCTTTATCTGGTTTGGCGGGATGATCGCGGGGCAGACCGGGATGATCATCGCCTTTCTGGCGGCTGCGGGGATGAATTTTTATGCCTACTATTACAGTGACCAGCAGGTCCTCAGCCACTACCATGCCATCCCCGTCGACAGAGGCTCGGCATCCGGGATCTACCAGATCGTCGAACGACTGACCCAGAGGGCAGGCTTGCCGATGCCGCAGGTTTATATCATTCCCGACCATATCCCCAATGCCTTCGCAACAGGGCGAGACTACGAACACGCTGCTGTCGCCGTCACAGAGGGGCTGCTGGAGCTTCTGGATGAAGAGGAGATCGAAGGCGTGATCGCTCACGAACTCAGCCATATCAGACACTACGATATGCTGATCGGAACGATCGCGGCCACGATGGCGGGTGCGATCGCGATGCTGGCCAATTTCGGTATGTTTTTTGGTGGCGGAGAGAGAGACCGCCCCAACCCCATCGTGATGATCGCGATGATGTTTATCATGCCTCTTGCTGCCTCTCTCATCCAGATGACCGTCAGCCGAAGCCGTGAATATATGGCAGATGAAGGCGCCGCCCGCCTGACAGGTCATCCCGAATGGCTCCAGCGGGCACTCGCCAAACTCGACAACTATTCGCGCCAAGGCGTCATCCACGATGCAGACCCCCAAACTGCCCATATGTTCATCGTCAACCCCTTCGCCGGTGTACACAACAGCCTCAAAACGCTCTTTAGTACCCATCCCAGCACTGAAGAGCGTATCGAGAGGCTTGAGGCACTCAAGCATGAACTTAGATAGTAGACTTGTTGCGGTATAATCCTCTTATGGAAAAATCACTATTCACTTCGCTCCCCGAAAGGGAGCCATAATGTCCCCCTTCGCCATCCAGCTTATCAACGGCTGTCTCGTCTCTGATATCGAAGAGGAGGATCGAAACAGCTTTCAGGCTCTACAGAATATCCAGGCACTCGAAGAGGTCGATGGGCTCTGGAAGCTGAGGTCTCTCTATCGTGTAGGCGAGCTCTCCCTGGGGAAAGATGGGCGCGGTTATGTCGAAGCACAGCTCAAAGAGCACAAAGATTTGCTGATCGAACCTGATGATCTCGGGGAGGCGGGACCGGGGGATATCGTCGTCGCCAAACGCATCATCGCACGACGCGGACGCGCCAGTGGCAAAATCGTTCTCGTTATCAGTAAGGCCCATCATTTTGTGATCGCCTATACCTATCGGGATGAAGCAGGCAACTTCGAGATACGGGATATTCGCACTGCCCTTCCCACCCACGCCACGATGCAAGGAATGAATCTCAAAGCATTCAAAATCGGTACCGTTCTCAAGCTCGATAGCGAAACAGAGGAAGTACTCGAAGTCTTTGGGCATTTGGCCGATCCCAAAGTCGACGAGAAGATATCTTTGGCGCTTTACGATCGTAAGGATACCTTCCCTCCTGCCTGTATCGAACAGGCAAAAACAGTCGAATCAAAGGTCGATGCCGATGAGCATCCCGATCGTGTCGACCTCACCGCTTTGGACTTCTGCACGATCGATCCCGTCACAGCGAAAGATTTTGATGATGCGATCTATTTTGATACAGCACAGCATATACTTTATGTTGCTATCGCTGATGTCAGCCACTATGTGCCCTACTTCACGCCTATCGACAAAGAGGCTAAAAAACGGGGTTTTACCACCTATCTGCCGCACAAATCTTTTCCGATGCTGCCGCGTGAACTGAGCGAAAATATCTGTTCGCTCAAGCCTCAGGTCGATCGGCTCGCTTTTGTCGCGAAGATCGAACTCAATCGAAACTCACTCACTTCTGTGAAAGAGACGTTTTTTGAAGCGATTATCCATTCCAAGCGACGATTTAACTATGATCAAATCGACATGATGATCCAGAACAGTGGAGCCGATGCCGAGGGTATCGATGCTCAGATCCTGGACTATCTCCTGCCGCTGCAGAAGATCACCGAGAAACTCCGGGAGAGACGTTTGAAAAAAGGCTTTGACTTCAGGAGCGAAGAGGTCAGACTCACGATCGACGCAGACCACCTCCTCACCAAAACGACGATCGAGACAGGCACCCCGTCCCACTCCCTGATCGAAGAGTGTATGCTGCTGGCCAACCAAGCCGCCGCCAGACGCTTCAGGCGTGAAAAGCAGGAAGAGGAGTATGGTATCTTTCGTATCCACGAACCGCCGCAGCTTGACAAGCTGGAAACGCTCCTCGAAGAACTTGCCGCGATAGGACTCTTCGTCGAATCCTATGAAGACTCTCCCTCTCTGATCCGTGCCATCCAGAGCGAAGCAGAGAAGATGGGTCTGGAGAGTGAAGTGGATGCAATGATCATCAAGTCCCTCAGGCGAGCCTCCTACGCTGCGCACAATGTCGGTCACTTCGGTCTGGGATTTGACCACTACAGTCATTTCACTTCCCCGATC
Organism: Sulfurovum sp.; assembly: GCA_024763175.1. Lineage (GTDB taxonomy): Bacteria > Campylobacterota > Campylobacteria > Campylobacterales > Sulfurovaceae > SZUA-451. The sequence continues at coordinate 16,838 of JANTGA010000035.1, read as the reverse complement.
CGAAGATACAGCGATCTGATCCTGCATCGCCTGATCAAAACCCAGCTCACAGGAGACAAAGAGGAAGCAGCCTATCTCTTGCGCAATATCGAACCCCTCTGCGCCAGAGTCAGCGATCTCGAACGCGAAAGTACCAAAGCCGAATGGGATTTCAGAGACCGTAAATTTGCCCGATGGGCACAAAAAGAGATCGGCTCCTTCTTCGAAGCTGAAGTGATCGAAGCCACAGAGAGTGCCCAAGCCATACTCCTGGGCGAGATCAAAGGGGTCACAGTACACCTCAAAGGTGACGATATCATGCTTTTCGATCGTGTACGAGTGATGATCACAGAAGTCGATATCGCGATGGCGACGATCATGGCGAAGGTGGTAGTGAAGCTGGAGAGAGAAGTCACGGAGCTGTGATTTGCGGAGAGGATCACTCTTCAAGCCTCTCCGCTACATAGTCAAACGGTATCCGCTCCTGCTCCAGACGAAAGGCTTTGTCGCGAATATGCTCAAGTAGATTGCGTTCATCTTCCCTCAGATAAGCCGCTTCACCCGAAAATACCGTTGCCGACGGCTCTGCCACAGCCAAGGAGTCGAAACGCTCGACTGTCTCCTTGTCCATCAGAAAGGAGCGGACAGCAGGGAAGGCTTTGCGAAAGAGGGAGAGGATAGCAAAGCCGTGACTGTCGATATCGCCCCAATAGACGATCTCTCTGTGTTGCAGCCAGCCGATCGATTGGAGCGCATGCACACCGTAACCGCTGCCAAAAAGGACGATGCTCTCCGACATAGGCGGGAAGGAGAGGAAAGTCACTTTGTTTTCGACGACATAGACCCGCTTCGCGGCCATCTCTAAGCGGCTGAACTGTTCGAGCGGCAATGACAGATCATCCAGTCCGGCAATCCTCAATCGCGTATCGAGGATGCGCAGCCGGATCAGAGGCTGTGGATATTTCAGTCCATATTTCCGCTCGAAACCATAACCGGAAAAAGCGGTAATCCTCCTGTCAAAATCACCTGGATCGAGCAGGACTGAGAGAAGTTGATCGATCACTTTTTTATCTCTTTCGATAAATTTGGTATCGACACCTTCGATGGAGAGTTCGCGGATATAGCAGCCGGGTACAGGGTGCGTGAGAAAAAAATGGCAGATCGCCAGAAGCTGCTTCCACTTCCCTTTATGGCTTTCGACCAGCAACGGCTTGTCGCTCAGCAGCGCCTCGAGCGAAGGAAACACTCCGACGATCCGGCGATACTGCTCTGAAAAATAGGCAAAATCCTCTTTTTTTCCTATCGCAGAGAGGAGCACTTCTCGACTCTCAAATACGATGGCGATCGGCAGTGTCTGCTCTCCGATAGAGGCAAAGCGAAAAGACTTCGTTTCACAGGGCAGCCCGGAGTGCATCAGTGCCTTTGCCTCTTTCTGTATCGTTGCAAAATCCCTTTTGATCATCCGCTCCCCGATCTTTTTGAGTGGGATACGAAAAGGAAAAAGCCCTTCATCCGCATCGATATATGCCTTCTGCACCCTGCCTCGCTCATAGAGTCGTGCTGCCTTTTGTCTCACTGTCGCACTGTCATAGTAGCGTAACACCTAACGGTCCTTTTTCTTTTGGAACTCCTCGATACGCATCGAAATGAGGCTCGACTCCATTCCATCACGGTTATGGACAAAATGGACCGTTTGAACATATGGTTCGATGACATTGATCTTCTGCTTGGGCGTGATGACCAACAGTTGCAGGTTGAGCTTTTCGAAGAGTCGCAAGCCGTAGCGGGTGCTCTCATCACTGCCGCGTCCAAAGGCTTCATCGATCATCACAAAACGGAAGGATCGACTCTTGATCCGGTTATGCTCCAGGCCAAACTGAAAAGCCAGAGATGAGGCGAGGACAGTGTAAGCCAACTTCTCCTTCTGTCCGCCAGACTTACCGCCGCTGTCGGTATAGTACTCCTTCTCTTCCCCGGTGCTGAGATACTTCTCTGCCGCACTGAAGGCAAACCAGTTGCGCACATCGGTGACAATCTTGCGCCAGCGCTTGTCCTCGTCACTATACCCCTCTCTGCCGCTGAAGCGCTCAATGATCTCCTTGATCTGCAGAAACTTCTGCTCATCATAGCTGTTGTCCTCTCCGATCGCACCCGAAACGGCGGATTTGAGGCTCTCTTTGAATTGACGGATCTGTATCGTCTTGACCGGCTCGGCGATCAGCTCGATATAGGTCCCTTCATCATACTCGATATCCCGCAGCGAATCGTTGATCGCCTCGATCTTCGTCTTGATCTCGTTGCTCTGGTGCTCCAGCGTATTTTGCAGGACGATGATATGCTGTACCATCTTCTCTTTGAGCAGGGTTTTGAAGCGCTTGCGCCAGCGGGGAAGATCGTCACGCTTGAGCTCTGCAAGTTTCTTGCGATATTCGCCGACCGCTTCTACCGCAGCATCGAACTCTTTGGCCACGACAGGGAAGGCGTTGACGAACTCTTTCATCTGTGCCACCATCTTTTCTCGGCTTCGTCCGATTCGCTTGTCGAGACGGTCGATCTCGTGGCTCATCTCTCTGCGCAGCTCCGACTCTCTCGGACTGATCGTCGCGAGGCTCAAGCCCTCGGCTCGCAAAGCAGAACTGTAGGTATCGAGTGCTTCGCGATATGCTGCCAAAGTATCACTGCTTTGCACCAGCAGCAGCGCCCTGTCACGCTCAGCCTGCCGATCATCGATCGTCTGCTCCAGTTTTCCCAATCGCTGCGTCAATGTATCGACAGATTTGAGCAGCTCCCGTCTGCGCATCTCATACTGCTCCAGTCGACTGCGGAGTTCTGTGATGATATCAGAGCTCTCTTCGAGTTCACGCTTTTCAGTATCCAGCGCTTCGATACGTCGGCTGGGCAGGTACCAGTCGATCCGTTCGTACTGCTCAAAAGCGAGGAGATCACGCAGGGCATCACGCTTTTGTGTCAGCAGGGCCAACTTCCCGTCGACCTGGCCATTTTGCTTCAGCAGTGTGTCATACTTGTCTGTGACTGCCTGTTGCTCCTGCTTCAGCGCTGCGAGTTTCTGGGCATTTTCCCAGCCAAGCACCCAGCGTGAACGATCCATCAAGTCGTAGCGGTCATCTTTTTCGTGCCGCACTTGCGACGATTTGATCTGGCCGTGGATCGTCACTGCCCGTTTTTGGCGGCGAAAATCCTCCAGTCTCTCGACACAGGGGAGATTGAAACGTTCAAAAAGCAGTGCTTCGATCTCAGCTGCAAAGGGTGAATCCGCCTTCACTTCGATCTTTTCCATCAGAGAGGCTTCGACCCGCTCTTCATAACGTTCACGCACTCTGCGGATATCAACCTTGAGATACACCACCCTGCCGCCCAGCTGCGTCTCTTCGACATAGCGACTGACTGCTTCGTAGTGCCGGCTATCCACGATCAGCGAGAGGGCGAAGGGGTGCAGGATTCGCTCGATCGCCCCTTCCCAACCGCTGTCGACTACCCGGATCAGCTCCCCGGCAAACGGCAGCGATTCACTCTCCAGACCCAGTGCTGCGGCCATCCTGTCACGCATCTGGGCGCTGCTTCGCGGGATATTGCTGCGATGGGCTTCGAGATAGCTGATCTCATGCTCTAGCTTCTCCCGCTGCTCGTCATAGCGCTGAAGCGCTACAGCGTTGAGTACTTTTTCATTCTGCAGTGTCGTACTCTCCCGCTCGATCATTTCAAAACGCTCTGTGGCCGCTTCTCTGTTTTTGAGGAAGCGATGCTCACTGGATACACTGGGCAGCTCCAGGGTTTTTGCCAGCGCGTCATAGTGTGCTTTCTCTTTCTGCTTCTGGATCAGCAGCGTTTCGAGCTGTCGGATTTCGCGTTCGATATGGTTGAGCCGATCTGCACCATTACGCTGCAGTTCGATTTTGAGATTGAGTACCTCGGTATTGAGCTGCTCCGCCTCTTCATCACTCTGCCGCTTTCGCGAGCGCACTTTTTCGCGCTCCAGTTGAAGCTCAGAGAGTTTCTGCTCCAGCAGTTCGATACGAAACTGTGCAAAATAGGGCTCCAGCAATGCCCGCATCGCCGCGAGTGAATCCCGCTCTTGGGCACTCTTTTCATATCGGGTTGCCTCTTTGTCGATCGGAGAGAGCAGTTCGATCTGCTTTTGTGCTTCGAGGATGAGGTTGTGTGCCCGGTTGAGTTCGCCAAAATTGTGACAAACCTCATCCACCTGCGTATCGATCTCGCCCTCTTCGAGCATGTGCCGGCGGATAAAGTCGGTCAGATTGCCGATCGCTTTGAGTGATACGGTTTGATAGAAGAGATTGAGTGCCTGCTCATTTTTGATCCCCATCAGCCGCCGAAAGTCGTGGGCGTACTCCCGAAAGCTTTCGTAGAGTTTCGTATGGGGTAGTTTTTTGAGTCGTTTTTTGAGCTCGCGTACACTCTGAAAACCAAAAAAATCCTCCCGGATCGAGAGCTTGCCCTGGGAGACGATATAGAACTTCTGCACCTGATGATTTGAGATCCAGAAAAACTGTGCCAGTGTCACTTGCTCCTCATAACCTTCGTTCTCGAAGCGTGCCAGCAGCACGCTGAACGTCTCTTCGGGTTTTCGCAGAGAGGCTGCCTTGGCGCTGCCGAAGGTATCATCCTTGATGCTTTTGTACTCCCCGACGATATAGGAGTAGAGGGTACGCTCCCGACTCTCCGCACCGGCAGCCTTGTTGTATACGATACGGTTGTGCGGCACCAGCAGCGTCGTCAAGGCATCCACAACCGTCGATTTCCCCGATCCGATATCGCCTGTCAGCAGGGCGTTGTGCTGCTCCAGATCCAGCGAATAGATCGCACCGTCATAGGTACCCCAGTTGAAAAAATCAAAATGTGCCAGACGAAAGCCCGTCAGCGCGTCATCCTCCGCAAAATCAAATCTCAGATCCACAATCCAGCCTCCCGGTATGCCTGCAATCGGGCATCAAAATCACTCAGCCACTGCGCATCGACAAATGCTTTAATCGCCCTGCGTATCTCATAAACGTGCGCTTCTCCTCTGAGTTTTTTCAAAAAGCCCAGCTCTTCGACTTTTTTGATCGCACTCTCCAGCTCACGGCGCAGTTTGACTTCGTTGAAGGTTTGCGGCATAAAGAGCAGCAGATCTCCGATCAGCTCCTCTTTGCTGACGATCGCACGGATGCTTTCATTTTGCATATCGAAGTCTGCGATACGCTTGCGCAGCAGCACGATCAGGAGTGAAACCCGGTAGCTCAGCTCACGGGCCGGGATCAGTTTGGGCAGCGCTTCCTCCTCCTCTTCTGCCTCTTTTTGGCGCAAAAAGGCATAACCCTCCGCCTCATCGATCATCGGCTCCAGACCGATCACTGCAAAATAGTCGCTGATCGTTCCGAAACTCTCTCCGACCAGCTCTTCCCAGGCTTTTTCATTTTCTCTTTGCTCAAAGACCCCCTTGAGCAGTGCGGTGATTGCCTCTCTGGCAGCATGGTTCATACGATTCTCCTTGTGAAGATTATTTTGGGCAGGATGACGACCTTTTGCTCTCCATCAAAATCGGTTACGGGGATGCGCTCCCGCTCCTCCGTTTCGATCCGTGCCTGATGGCTGTTTTTGGCGATAGAGAGATAGCCGATGAGCTCCGCCACACCCTTGTCTACGCCATAATGCGCTGCGACTTCGCAGAGGGAGCACTGCTGCCTGTGCTGAAGCATCTCCTGGATCTGCCGACGCAACTTCTCCTCGTCAACATAGCATTGGTGATAAAAACTCTCCAGATCGATCGTGACCTCTTTTTCGACGATCTCCTGCTTCAGGCTTGTTTCGGTCCTGATGCGATAGAGGGATTTGCCGGCGATAGAGCGGATGCGCAGCTGCTGCCCCGGGATGGAGACAAAGCTGCGTGTTTTGGGCTGCTGCTCTTTGATCTCGAGTGCCTGCTTTTCGATCGCTTTGCAGAGCTGCAGGATGCGGCGGTTTTCGATCCAGACCCGATCATCGATGAAGCGCCGCAGCTGTTCGATCAGCCGTGATGTTACTGTGGCGATCTTCTCTCCGCTTTTGAGCAAGTCATATTTGAGGTTTTTCAGCCGTCGGTTACTGTCAAACGCCGAGATCGAAGGGATCTCATAGAGTCCCTCGAGCATCTGTGACAGCTTTTCACTGCGCTGCGCATCGGTCAGGAGCTGCCAGAAAGCAAAAAAGCTCTTACCCTGATCACTCTCGCGAATGGCATCTTCCAGCTCGAAAATGGAGCCGAGCACTTCCCCTTTGGCATCGTCCCGCATCGCGATCTGCTCCATCGCAGTCGTGTTAAGCTCGCGGAAGTTGTATTCGATCTGGGCAAAGTCGTAGGTGAGTCTACGGGCGATCTCTTCGATCTCCATATAGTGCTCCCGGATACGGCTCTCATCAAATCGCAGCGAACGCCGCGAACGGATCGCTTCGATCTCTTCGTCGATCTGCAGTTTCTGCGCCTCCAGCTTGGCGATCCGCGTCTTGTCATCCATCCCCGTCTCAAACTCCAACTCTTCGAGAAGCTCAAAGATCAGATTGAAGCGCGAGCGGCTCCCGACAAATTCACGCTTTTCCAGGCTCTCGATCCACTCCAGAGCCTTTTGTGACTGCGGCGTCAACTCATAAACCGGCTCATCTGCATCTGCATAATATTTGCGCAGGAAACCGGATGCGGCAAAGTCATCCAGATAAGCCTGTGCCGGCCTCGGGAAGAGCCCGTCATAGCTCTGATTGAGCAGATAGAGATAGTCGTCAAGCTGCTGCAGGATACGGCTCTGAGGCAGCGTTGTCTCCCGTGCTCCGGTAAAAACAGCCCGAAAAAAAGAGAGTGTCATCGCAAAGTTGTCACTGTTGAGCAGCTTTAGTGTCTGATTGGTAGCTTTGAGGTTTTTGAGATATTCGTAGGTCATTGTCCCTTGTGCCGATCCATAAAAATAGCGATCATTATACCACAATCGCAAAGGTGCCCTGTAGTATAATCACCCAAACAACACAAAGTGACATCATGTATAAACGGGAATTTGATCAGAGGCTACAAGGAGGGTTGCCCAAGGCACTCTTGCTTTATGGAGCCAATGATTACCTCATCGACTACTATATCGATCTCTACAGAGAGAGGCTTGACGCCGGTGAAGAGCTGCTTTCACTCTATTTTGACGAATGGAATTTTGCGCAGGCAAAAGCCTACCTCTCCCAAAGTTCTCTCTTCGGCGGTGTCAATCTTCTGATCATCAAACACGAAAAGAAGATCCCCAAAAAAGAGCTCGATATGCTCATTGCACTGGCCAACAAAAGCAGCGATAACTATTTCCTCTTTGCGTTCAGCGGAGAAGACAGGATCGCCAAAGAGATGCAGCGGAGTTTTACTGAAAAGATGGGGGGAATCTGGGTACGTTTCTTCGAACCCAATATCCGTGAAGGGGTCGAGATACTCCAGCAGAAAGCCCAAAAGATCCACCTCGATATCGATCACTTCGCTCTGCAGCATCTGATGCTGACACTCAACAACAATCTGGCACTCTGCAGCAACGAACTCGACAAACTCGCCATCCTCAACACCAAAGTCACGAGCAAAGATATCGACCGCCTGGTCTACTCGACAGCACCGCTGGCAATGGAACAGTTCCTCACCGATCTCTTCGAGAGAAAACCGGTCAACGAAATGATCGGGACACTGCTGGAACTGGGTGAAAGCGAAGAGTCTCTCCTACGCTCCACACAGCGTTTCGTCAATGAAATCTTCCTCTTCAATGCCTACATCAAACTTCACGGCACCCCTGACTCCGCTGCGATCCTCGGATACAAACTCCCCCGCCAGATCGAAGAGAAAAAGGCCCAGCTTGCGATGCGTGTCAAACCCGCCGCCCTTCTCTCCATCACTGAACACCTCCTCAAAAGCGAACTGGAGATGAAACGCCCCGGCGGCATCAACAAAGAGACGCTGCTCTACGGAGTATTTATCAAGATGCAGCAATACCTATAAGTGCGGGGCAGCCCCATGTGGTTGCCCTTAAGCCACTTTATGATATGATCGCGTTTCCAAAAATTCTTGCTCAACGCTTGGAGGGTCACTCTAGTGATCAGGGCAATGGGCTACCAAACCAAAAGGATACGAATGATGAATCATTACGAAACACTGTTTGTTGTCAAGCCGACACTCACAGAAGAAGAGATCAAATCTCAAATCGAAAAAGTCAAAGCAGTTCTCGAAAAAGAGGGCGCAGAACTGGTCGCAACAGATGATATGGGAATGCGAAAACTTGCCTACCCTGTACAGAAAAACAACAGAGGATACTACACTGTCCTATTCTTCAAAGCCAAAGGTGATACGATCTCCGAGCTTGAAAGAAACCTCAGAATCAACGAAGAAGTGATTAAATTTCTAACTGTCAAATATAACAAGACCAAAGAGTTGGCACAATTCAACAAACTCGTCGATGCAGCCAACAGAAAAAGCCAAACCGAAGAACCTGCCAAAACAGAAGCACCTGCTACAGAAGAGGCACCTGCTGCTGAAGCTGAAGCACCGGTAGAAACAGTTGCGGAAACACCGACAGAGTCAACAGAAGCATAACCAAAGCTCAGGAGCAACCTTATGTACAACAAAGTGATATTGATGGGTAACCTCACACGGGATATCGAGATCAGATACAGCCAGAGTGGCAGCGCAGTCGGCAATACCGGTATCGCCGTCAACCGAAAATGGAAATCGGCAACCGGTGAGCAGAAAGAGGAAGTGATGTTTGTTGACTTGACCCTCTTCGGGAGAACCGCTGAAATCGCCAATCAATATCTGCGTAAGGGTAGACAGGTTTTGGTCGATGGACGATTGTCGCTCGATCAATGGACGGCACAGGATGGCACTAAAAGAAGCAAACATGCCGTCATCGTGGAAAACCTGCAAATGCTTGGCAGCCGGGACGATGCACAGTCATCTGGCAGCAGCTATGGCAGCAAAAATCAGCCCGATCAACAGTATGGCCAGCAGCAGTACAACAACCAGTACAACAACCAATCTGCACCGGCACCGGCACAACAGCCACAACGTACAGAGCAGCCGGCAGCAGCACCAGAGATCCCGACGATAGATATCAATGAAGAAGAAATACCATTTTAGGAGTAAATTATGGCAGAAAGAAGAAAGTTTAAAAAGAGATATTGCAAATATTGTGAAGCAAAAGTCGAATATATCGACTACAAGGACCTCGGACAGTTCAAGTTCAGTCTGAGCGAAAGATTTAAAATCATGCCCAGAAGATTGACAGGCAACTGCAAGAAACACCAGGAGATGGTCACAGTCGCGATCAAAAGAGCACGTCAAACCGCTCTGATCCCATACATCGTCGATAGAAAGAATGTCGTCGAAAATCCATTTGAAATGATCAAATAGATCTATCTTGCCCACTCTGCCTCTCAGGCAGGGTTTCACACCCCTCCTTTTTACCCAAATTCAAAAAATGATACAATAAGCAACGATTTTATCTTGACGCTAGACAGGAATTAATATAAAAATCCAATCAACCAAAGCGGCATCTTGCTTCCAAATCCTATCTCAATATCATCTGCTACAACAAAACTATTTTCTATATCTTTTATTTGTTTGAAACTCTTGTTTTTCCCACCAATTTCAAATAAGTATTTTTCATCCACTAAGAAATCTCCTTTTTTAGGGATTGATAAATCATACTCAAAGAGCATTGATTTAAAAAACAGTTCTCTTATGGTTCCTGCATTTGGATTTTGGCAATATGCAAAATATAAATTTGTGTTATTAAAGTAAATTTTTTCAGGCTTGCTGAAAATGTTATCGCCTTTTGTTTTTGGGCGAATGAGCGTTAAGATTTTTGCTTTATGCAAATAATCTAAATATCGATAGAGACTTCTGTAATCACTCCCCATATTCATTTTATTTAAAAGTTCATTTATATTTGGAGTATTTGGTACACTTTGGCAAATATACAAGAGTAGTTTTTTCAAGATTCTGATATTTTGATACTCGATATTAAAAATAGAGGGTATATCTACTTCTAAAACAGTATTGATAGTTTCATTTAGCTTTAACTTATAGTTTGAAGCTTTATCAAAATAAAATGGATAATAACCAAACTCTAAATACTCCCTAAAATCCTTTAATTCAATTTTTTCAAGCAAAGAGTATGCTATATCCTCATGACTTGATACTATTTCATCCAATCCAAAAGTAGATAGTGCAATACCATGTTTTAACTCTAAAAACTCCCTGAAACTTAAACCTTCTACTTCATACACTACCACTCTTCGGCTCAAATCAGCTTTTGAATTATCTATTTTCAAAGCACTGCTTCCGCTAAAGATCACTTGCAGCTCTAAAAAATCATAAATCTTTTTTAACTCACCTTCAAAACCGATATACTTATGAATCTCATCAATAATTAAAAGTTCCCCACCGTTTTTTTCAAACTCTTTTGCAAAATCAAACAATGAATCTATTTTGATAGAATCAGCACTGATATAAAGCTTTTTAGCGCTTGAAACAGGACTTTGTTTTAAATACTGCAAAAGAAAAGTAGTTTTACCCACACCTCTTGCGCCTTTTATACCCGTCAGCCTGTCAAAATCTATTTTATCAAAAAAATATCTTTTATATTTTGTTTTCAGCTTTTTTAACAGTAGTTGCTGTAACTCTCTTGCTTCTTCAAGAAGTTATTTAAATAATACAAATCTATCAAAGATGATATTTTAGAACTTTTAGAAAAGCTGGAAGAAGATTACAGGATAGGCATTTACTTGGGAAACAATCTCTATAAAATACGAGTAAAGAAAAGAATAGTGATGTTTGTGGCAAGAGTGGCGGGTATAGAGTGATATGCTACACAAAGTTACCAAGCAACTCTATTTATCTTTTAACCATATATATTCTAAGACTCAGAAAGAGAGTATTGATATTCAGATACTAAAGCCGATTATTGATAAACTGAATTATATGAGATAAATATTGATAGGAGGTAATTAAGAGGACAGAATATAGCATTGGCATCACCTGGAACCTTTATTCTTGCACAATAAGCTGGGATTGTATAAAATCCCTGCACAAGCTCCTTGGTCAAGGTCACTAAAGTGAATGCTTGCAAAAGAAGATTATCGGAAAGCCGTATACGGGAAAACCGTACGTACGGTTTGATGAGGGGAAATTGGAGAAGTGCCAGCTAATTGTTGGCGGCTTGCCTGTTTTCTACTCTAACCTCAACTCCCCCGGGTTCGACAAAGTTATGTTTTTCATCTTCCATCTTTTTTCCTTTCTTCTGTTACAGATGATACAGAGAGATGCTTTCTCACCACATATTTCTCCAGCTCCACGAGGAAAAAGAGCGTCGACGCGACCGCAATGATACGCAGCCAAACCTGCGGTTCTATGGGCGCGGTTCCAAACAGCGTGTTCATCGCCGGCAGGTAGGTCAACACCGCCTGAAGTAGCAGCAGGAGGGCTATCGCGTATAGTACGTAGCGGTTGCCTGTCAGCCCCTGCAGGCTGAAGGAAGAGGCGTGGATATACCGTGCGTTGAAGAGGTAAAATACCTCGAACATCACGAGCGTATTGACGGCGACGGTTCTGGCATGCTCGATTGATGCGCCGTTTTGTTCTTCCCAGATGAAAAACCCGAAGGTACCGGCCATTAGGATGAGCGAGACAAAAAATATTCGCCACAGGAGATAGCTGTCTATGATGGGTGCTTTGGCATCTCTTGGCGGGCGGCGCATGACATCGGGTTCGGGCGGTTCGAATGCCAGCGAGAGGGCGAGCGTGACGGCGGTGACCATGTTGACCCAGAGTATCAGCACCGGCGTGAGCGGAAGCTGATGAAAACCGAAGAGGATGGCCGCCAGTATGATGAGCGCTTCGCCGCCGTTGGTGGGAAGGATGAAAAGAATCGCTTTTTTGAGATTGTCGTATACCGTGCGTCCCTCTTCGGCGGCTTGCTCGATGGAGGCAAAGTTGTCGTCCGCGAGTACGATTTCTGCCGCCTCCTTCGCCGCTTCGGTGCCGTTTTGCCCCATCGCTATGCCCACATCGGCCCGCTTGAGCGCCGGTGCGTCGTTGACACCGTCACCGGTCATGGCGACGATCTCACCCTGTTCCTGAAGGAGTTTGACCAGTATCAGCTTGTGCTCCGGGCTGACGCGGGCATAGACATCCACCTCTTTGACGGCATCTCTGAGGCTATCCATACCCATCGCATCGATGCGCTCCCCGGTGATCGCCTCTTCGGTATTTTCCAGCCCCAGTTTCGCGGCGATGGCGAGCGCGGTGGAGGCATGATCGCCCGTGATCATCCTGACCCTGATGCCCGCACTTTTGCATACCTTGACGGCTTCGATCGCTTCGATGCGCGGCGGATCGATCATGCCGAATATACCGAGCATGATGAAACCCTCTTTCAGGTCGTCGAAAAGCAGGGCGTTTTGGGAAAAATCGGTTGGTTTCAGAGCCAGCGCGATAATCCGCTGCCCGCGCTGCGCGAGCGCTTCTATCCTGTCGCTCCAGTAGCGTTCATCCGGCGGGGAGAGGGTGCCGTCGTCATGCATTTGCCGGTCACACATATGCAGCAGACGCTCCGGTGCGCCTTTGATGACGATGAAAGCCTCTTTTGCGTGGGAGTGGTGGAGAGTAGCCATGAACTTGTGTTCCGACTCGAAGGGTACGAGGTCGACTCTGGGGTAGGCTTTGCGCACTTCGTCGATGTCGAGGCCAAGCTTCATAGCCGAAACGAGCAGTGCACCCTCCATCGGATCGCCGTGCACCTTCCAGCCTTCGTCACCCTTTTCGAGCTCGGCATCGCTGCAGAGCACGGCGCATCGGGCCATCTCTTCCAAAACGGTGTACTTTGCGGGATCGGCACTCTTGTCATCGACCAGAAGATCGCCGTGCGGGTCGTACCCGGTGCCGGTCAGCCCGAAGAGCCGCTGCGCTGTAGCGATATTTCTGACCGTCATCTCGTTTTTGGTGAGTGTTCCGGTCTTGTCGGAGCAGATGACGGTCACCGCACCGAGCGTCTCGACTGCCGGAAGTTTTCGGATGATGGCGTTTCTTTTGGCCATCCGCTGTACCCCTATGGCCAGAGTGATCGTCATGATGGCGGGCAGTCCCTCCGGTATCGCTGCGACGGCGAGGCTGACGGAAGCCATGAACATTTCGACCGCGCCATAGCCCCTGAGCAGATAACCGAATGCAAAGGCCGCTGCCGCGATGAGAAGGATGGCGATGCTGAGCCAGCGCCCGAACTGCGCCATCTGCCTGAGCAGCGGAGTCGTGACACTCTCGACTTCGGAGACCATCGTGCTGATCTCGCCTATCTCCGTATCGGCTCCCGTGGCAACGACCATGCCCGCTCCCTGTCCATGTGTGACCATCGTGCCCGAATAGGCCATGCAGAGCCTGTCGCCCACGACACTCTCTTCGGGCACGGGGTCGGGCTCCTTCTCGACCGGAAGCGACTCTCCTGTAAGTGCGGCTTCCTGTATCTGTAGACCATTGGTCCGAAAGAGCCTGAGGTCGGCCGGGACCCTGTCGCCCGACTGCAGCAGCACCACATCGCCCGGAACCAGCTCCTCCGCAGGAACGGTGACGTGTCGCCCGTCACGCACGACGAGCGCATGTGCTGAGAGCATCTTCTTGATCGCCTCCAGAGCATCTTCCGCCTTACCCTCCTGTATAAAGCCGATGATCGCGTTCAACACCACGACACCGAGGATAACGATGGTATCGACCTTGTGGCCCAAAGCAGCCGTCACCGTAGCGGCGGCTAACAAAACGTAGATCAGAATGTTGTGAAACTGCAGGAAAAATCTTACGAGGATACCACGTTTTTTGGGCTCCGGAAGCTTGTTGGAGCCATACTTTTGAAGTCTGAGGAGGACCTCTTTGCTGCTCAGACCCTTACCGGAGGTTCCAAGCGCTTCGAAGACAGCCTCTGTATCTTTTGCGTGCCATTTTTCCATCTGTACCCCCTTGAAGAGACAAAGAGCATAAAAAGCCGTATAAACGGAAGCGAGGATATATTAGTAAAAATTATAACACATAGAAATTAAATCTGGATGCTTTTCTTTATGCACTCCAGGGTATTGAGTTTATTGACATACCCCGCATGGTGTTTGCCATGATAATACTGCATTGTTTCTTTTGATATATACGGTTCCAAAACACCTTCATCAAAGGGCAACTTCATTAAAATATGTGTCATGATAAATCCTTTGCATACTTTTATTTTATTGTAGGCAAAGAGCATACAGTATTTATGTGGTGAGTTTCTATGGTAGTGTATTACAGAGATTAAGCCGCAGTAGATGTAAGACAAAAGATAGTAAGAGATATAGGATTCGGGTTATTAATGTGTCTATGATATTATTAGAAGAGAGGTGGATAGTTAAATCTGCCAAACAAAGAGGAGGAAGACGATGACAGAGGTTAAACAGATACTGGTTGCTATTGACAGATCGGCCATGGCGAAAGAGGCACTTAAGCGTGCCATTTCCATTACAGAGGAAAAAGATGCACAGCTTATTGTTATGCATGTTATCGAACCCCCTTTCATAGAGTCCCCATTTTTTCAACCTGTAGACGAGAAAGAAGTTAAGCAAAAGATCGCAGAGCAGATCGATCAGCTTAATACGGAGGCTAATCTTAAGTATATTCTCTTCGTTGAGTCTGGTTCAGCAGCTGGTGCTATCACACTCAAGGCACAAAAGATTGAGGCCGACTTACTCGTTGTAGGCTCTCACGGAAAAGGTGATATTGGCAGCAAACATTTTGGATCTACTACATTAAAGATTATTCAAAATACACATATTCCGGTACTTGTCGTCAAAAATGAAGTCAAAGACACCTATCAAAAGATGATTGCACCTACCAATCTGACCGATTACTCCAAAGAGAGCATTATATTTGCCAATGCGCTTTTTACCAAACCTTCCCGAAAATATCTTTATGCTTTTAAGACCATGAGTGAGCTCTCCGCCATGACTTATCATATCTCTGATGAACAACTGGAGGCAGCAAACATAGAAATGACAGTGAACGCAAAAGCAGCATTGGCAAAGTTTGTGGGAGATGTTGGTGATGGCGAGATGATACTGATTGATTTTACAGCATCAATAAATGAAGACCTTTTGGCATATATTGCCAATGACGAGGCTGGTCTGCTTGTATTGGGATCCAAAGGTGTCGACAATCTCAACTCATTTGTTTTTGGATCAACCGCATCCTATTTGGTACAGAGATCTCCTATTGACGTACTGGTATACGTTCCATCGTCTACTTAAAGGTATGATAAAAAGTTATTAGAGATACCTTTTTATAGAAAAGAAGAAAGGAAAATATTATGGATATGGATATAGTGACACTCAAATCCTTCTTTATGTGGTGCACGATCATCAATGGCGGCATCTATCTGCTATGGATACTGTTCCTTCTGTTCGCACCGGATTTTGTCTATCGCGTACAAAGTTATTGGTTCCCTGTCGCCCGGGAAACCTACAACGCGATCATTTACTCGTTTCTGGGGTTGTTCAAAGTCATCTTTATCGTCTTCAATATCGTGCCCTATATAGCTCTGCTGATCATCGGATGAAAAAGCAACCGATTACGGTATCATTCCTGTTTCCATCGTCTCGGGGAGTAGGGGAATAGGGGTCAGTCGCCACCTTAAATTCCCCTAAAATTCTTATAATTTTCAAAAGATTTTCTCCTTTTTTCAATGATTAAGCTGCCTGCATCAAATCAGGCAGCTTCTACCTTGTGCCCGCTGTGTATTTTATGCCTCTCCGGGTCATAATCATTATTGTTTTTATAAAGTGAATGAGCAATGACAATCAATTTGCGAATCACGGCTATCTGTACAATAGTTGTATGTTTCCCCGATGCCTTGAGGCGTTCAAAAAACGCTTTTATCTCCTCATTGTGCCTAATTGCCACCATTGCACTCATAAAGAGTGTTCCTCTGTAGATTCTGTCTCCGGCTTTGGATATCTTCATCCGTGATCTAACCGATGTTCCGGAGCTTCTTTCGATCGGATCAAGGCCTGTAAGCGAAACAATCTGTGCACGATTGGCACCTTCATAACGCATAAAAAGATGCAGCAGAGCAATCGCAGCCACATCTCCGATA
Organism: Sulfurovum sp.; assembly: GCA_024763175.1. Lineage (GTDB taxonomy): Bacteria > Campylobacterota > Campylobacteria > Campylobacterales > Sulfurovaceae > SZUA-451. The sequence continues at coordinate 699 of JANTGA010000035.1, read as the reverse complement.
CCGATAATCGATTTGATATGCTCAAATCCTCTTTGGAGGACATCGTCCTTTGTGATGATCTTCTTGATCTGCATAAGAATCTCCTGCTCTTTTTTCTTCAAAGAGATAACTCGCTTTTTTAAAACACTGATAACATAAGTGCTTCCCTCTTTGGCTGTGAGTGATTCCAAATGGTTGAGTGCTTTAACACGCTGTTTGACTATGAAGCGGTAATAGCTCATCAACTCCTTCATCTCCTCGATCACTCTATTGTTCGCACCGGAAGCATTCGTTTGATAAATAGGCTTTTCCGCATGATACCGATGATATGGAGATCGTTTTTTTGAGCTTATGCTATAATAATCAAAAAGGAGGTCTACCATGTCTGTCGTTGAACTACTTCATTATACGTATGATGATTATGCCAATTGGGAGGGCGACTGGGAGTTGATAGAGGGTATTCCTGTCTCTATGGCTCCTGCACCTGTGCGCATACATCAGCGTCTGGCGAGTGAAATGTTTCTGGCATTGAACAAAAGTTTATCCGAGGAGTGCGAGACTTGCGAAGCTCTCTATGAGATGGATTGGAAAGTTTCAGATGAGACTGTAGTCCGCCCTGATCTGGTTTTGTCCTGTGATGATGAACACGAAAGCTACCTGGCCAAAGCTCCCAGGCTCGTGGTAGAGATCCTCAGCCCCTCTACAGCCAAAAAGGATGAA
>JANTGA010000034.1 GCA_024763175.1 Sulfurovum sp. | reverse complement strand
AAATCAACATCACTTCTCCCGCTGACCTGCCAAAGCCCGGTAATGCCCGGACGGACAGAGAGAATGGTACTGAGGCTATCTCCTGCCTTCTCTTCTTCGTTGAGCATATAGGGGCGCGGACCGATGAAGCTCATCTCTTGCTTGAAGACGTTGAATATCTGAGGTAACTCATCCAGCGAAGTACGACGCAAAAATTTTCCGATCGGTGTAATGCGGGGGTCATCTCTGTACTTGTGATACTTTTCGTAATAGCTAACCTCATCAGGCCTGTTTTTAAGATATTTCCGGAGTAGTTCATCGCTCTCTTCATACATGGTGCGAAATTTGTAGCAGACAAAAATATTTCTATCCATTCCCAGCCGCTCTTGCTTGAAAAGTATAGCACTCTTTGGTTCTTTTCGCCATATTGCATAGGCGATATAAATCATAGGAATGATGAGAAAAGGGAAAATGACCATGGAGAGAAAGAGATCGGTAATACGTTTGAAAAATAGAAGATAACGACTCTTGAGTCTGTTTTGAAAAACTATGAGATTGGTTCTGGTATTGGAGAGTTCATAGATTTGTGAGTGTGTGAGGTCATAGTCATCGACGAGGGGGATGAAGATGACTTCACTGTGCTTTTGTATTTGTGAAGAGATGATTTTTTTTAGAGATAGCGTGTCGTTGCTTCCGGGATTGACAAAAAGTGTCGAAGGTTCCTCACCCTTTTTGGGCTCTATGTAGCCCAGATAGGGATTGCCGTAAATCTCTTGCGTTAAAAAAGGATCATCACCATAGATCTTGGCCTTTTTTCTCCACAAGCCGATATTGTAGAGGGATTTTTTGGTCATATTTTTGGAGAGAGGAATCAGCAGTGCCATAAACAGAAAGCTGGCGCCAATCACAGTACGTGAGTAGACACCGATCGATTTTGTGATCGCAAGATAGGCAAAGACCAGGATCGAACTGACAATGATCCCCCTGAGGATCAGTCGACTTTCGTGCCAGAAATCATAGCGATAGGTATAGATTCCTTCATAGGCAAAGAGTACAATCGGCAAAATATAAAGAGGCAGAAAGACATGATAATTGAAGAGAGAAGCAGTATGTGGAGAACCGATAAAATCTGCAAAGTAGCTACGAAGAAAATCAGCAAAAAAGATGGAGAAAGTAATGATCAGTAAGTCAAATACTATATAGATAATCTTTACACTGATCTCTCTCATTATGAATGCCTCAAGAACTTAATATAGTATATTTTAGCCAAAAATCAATTGAGTTTGGTTGATTGTTTTTTCCACCACAGCGGGTGCATACTGAGTATTCCGATAAGGCCTTGAGGAAGATGGTGGTAGTTTTGCCCCAGCTTGTAGCCTAGATATTTCATCCCGTTTCTGATGAAAAATTCTGGTATGCTGAGGTAGGCATGCTGCTTGAGAAGAAAGTTAAATTCTGACTTGACATACTTGCCGCCTTCTCCTTCTGCCCTGCCAAATGCCTCAAGTATCCATCGTTGGTTACGGTAAAATACTCCGATATCAAAATAGCGTCTAAATTCCTGCATGAGACTGTAGCTGTGCGAGTGAAAAACTCTGGCTTCGGCGACATAGGCGAGGGTATATCCGGCAAGCAGCATCTTCGCCCCCGCATAGCTGTCTTCACTGCTGATCAATCCATCCCTGATCCAGCCGATCTTTTTGAGTGCCTCTTTTCTATAGGCTGCGAAGCTGTCTGAGAGAAAGACAGTTTTGATGCCATATTTCTCTTTGTCCTCGTAACGCCTCAGGTGCGATATCTCCGGATAGTTAAAGGCTCGCAGATGTTTGCCGAAGATGGAGGTATCGGGATAGGGGACCTGCCTCCCGTATGCTGCGCCTACATCGGGGTTCAAAAAGAGAGCAGCGATCCTCTCGATCGTATCATCATCGATCGGCAAGGCATCCTGTGTCAGAAAGACAATAACCTCTCCTGATGCCCTTTTGGCCGCTTCTGTTCTGGTCCCCCCATGATCAAATTCGCACTGGGGGATCGTGATGGTGTGATCAGTGTAGCGCTGCGCAATCTCCAGCGTTTTGTCACAAGAGGAGGAGTCGATAATGATCAGCTCAAAGTTTGCCGTCTGCGCTTTGAGTTTTTCCAGAAGTTTGGGCAGATAGTGTTCCGCATTGTAGGTTGGGATGATGACTGAGATCGCTATGGGCATAATAGGAGTCCTGTGTTTCGTGTCCAGTGCTGCTTTAAAAAGTGATATTTCAGCAAAATTATTTTCCCCCTGTACCAAGGCAGATTCTCGATAGAGATAAAAGCTTCAAGTATCATTCTCTGCTCTCTATCAAGCCGGTCAGAGTAGTGGAGCAAAAAGGACTTTGCTTGAATGATATATTTGTCAAGCGAAAGTGAGAAGAGTGTTTTCGCTTTGCGAAAAACAGTTGAGAGATTGAATGCGGAAGCCCCGATATCGTTGTCATTGTGCTGACGATACTTGATGCTGCTTTGGGGGAGTGCTTCGATCTTCCCCAGGGTGGCAGCGATCAATCCAATCCACCAGTCATGCATGATGGCGTCTTCGGAAATTGGGAGAGATAGCTCCGCCAATGGGCGATTGATCATGACGGTGCATCCTGTAATGACATTCTGTACCAATAGACGATTGAGTGTATCGTAAGCGGGATCAATGTGCTGATAGTGCCAGTAGGAGTCGTGCGCAAGATGGAGATGCTCATCCACAACCTGAAGGTCGGTGTGTATCAGCAGAGGCAGGGTGGGAGTGGGAGTCTCTGCTTCTCTCATCGCTTTGAGTGTCGCCTCTACTTTGCTTGGAAGCCAGACATCATCCTGGTCGCAAAACATAAAGTAGCGATACTGCCCACTCTTCAAGGCATGGTGCAGAAGATGAGCAAAATTTTGTGATGCACCAAGTTTTTTTCCCTTTGGCAAGAGTTTTATCGAGAGTTTTGAACGAGACTGGAAGGCAAGTATCTGCTCAACTGTATGATCTGTCGAGCCATCATCGCGGATAAAGAGATCAAATGCACGGTGAGACTGAGTTTCAAGGGAAGCAAGCTGCTCCTCTATGTATCGCTCTCCGTTGTAACTTGTAAGAAGTACTGCAATCGAATTCACTGACTTTTGTCCTTTGCATTTTCGGGAGTGGCTATGAAAAGATATTCTAGCATATCTATCTTCGATTTGCTTGGTAAGGCATCATCAGGAAAAAGATACGCATGGTATAATACCCTTCTAATTTACGGGAAGGTGTTTGCATGCTATTTAACAGTTATGAATTCATTTTTTTCTTTCTCCCCGCAAGTTTTTTTATCTATTTTCTTTTATTGGGGCAGCGGCTTGTCATTGCTGCAAAGGGCTTTTTGGTCTTTGCCTCGCTCTTTTTTTATAGCTGGTGGAATATTGACTACCTTCCGCTCATTTTGGTGTCGATGCTTTTCAATTATGTGATCGGCAATACACTGAATGAAAACTTCAGACGGATTCGTGTACATAAAAAATCAGTTTTGGCTATCGGGGTGGTCGCAAACCTTGCGCTGTTAGGGTATTTTAAATATTCTGATTTTTTGATAGAGAATTTTGATCTTCTTTTTGGTGAGTCTGTTGCGCTAATGCACCTGGCACTGCCTCTGGCGATCTCTTTTTTTACTTTTCAGCAGATCGCTTATCTCGTTGACTCTTATCGTGGTGAGACAGGAGAGTATGATTTTCTCAACTATGCTCTTTTCGTGACTTTCTTTCCGCAGCTTATCGCCGGCCCCATTGTGCACCATGCAGAGATGATGCCGCAGTTTGCTTCCCGATGGAATGCCGTCAAAAATTATCGGCATATTGCAACTGGACTGTTCATCTTTTCATTGGGCCTGTTCAAAAAGGTGGTCATTGCAGATACCTTTGCCAAGTGGTCAAATGCAGGTTTTGACACCGCCTCCGTACTCAATTTTTTTGAAGCATGGGCCACCTCTCTCTCCTACACTTTTCAGCTCTATTTTGACTTTTCGGGCTATACCGATATGGCGATAGGGGCGGCACTGCTTTTCAATATCAAGCTTCCCTTCAACTTCAACTCTCCCTATAAGGCATTGGATATTCAGGATTTTTGGAGAAGGTGGCATATGACGCTTTCTCGTTTTTTGCGGGATTATATCTATATCCCTCTTGGCGGCAACAGAAAGGGATCCATCAGAACGTATGCCAATCTCCTGATCACCTTTGTCCTGGGCGGTATCTGGCACGGTGCGGGATGGACTTTCATCCTCTGGGGTTTGCTCCATGGGATTGCGTTGGTGCTGCATCGTTTCTGGAAGATAGCGGGCTTCTCTATGCCGAAGATTTTGGCTTGGCTTGTTACGTTTCTCTTTATCAATTTTACCTGGGTGTTTTTCCGGGCTGCCGAGTGGGGTGATGCAGTCAAGGTACTCAAGGGGATGCTGGGGCTGAGCGGCGTGGTCGTGGCGACTGGCATCGAGAAGCATCTTCACACTCTCTTCTCTCAGACTTCCATTGTGGCTGCTGACGTGACAGAGCATATCGGGGGTGGATACATGCTCCTTCTCTCTCTTGCTGCGGCTTTGATGCTCGTGATCGCTTTCTCCAATACCAATAGCTTCAGGGACAAAAAGATGACGTTTTGGCATATGTTTGCTGCGTCGCTGCTCTTTTCGTATGCTGTGATTCAGTCACTTGCTTCTTCGACAGAAGTATTTCTCTATTTTAATTTTTAGGAGATAGGCTTGATGCAAAAAAAGCAGAAAAAATTGGTTTTTATCTTTATGATTGTTTCGCTATTGTGCATCAGTCCGCTGCCGCTCCTCAATCTTTTTTTCTTGTATCAGAAGGGTATGCTGGATGCCAAAAACATCACGACACAGCGCCTCTTTACGACAGACCATATTGAAACAAATATCAACTATTTTGCTTACCGCACACTCCATCGATCTCTCAATCGTCGGAAGACTGTTGCAGGCAAAGAGGGCTTTCTTTTTCTGGGCAATCTGTATGCCGCTATCTTGGATAAAGCCCAAGGGGTTTATCCCTATAGGAAAGAGGAGATCGATCAGTGGACCGATAAACTGAAAGCTGTGGAGAATTGGTACAGAAGACGAGGTATCGAATTTATTGTGGTGATCGCACCCAATAAGAGTTCTGTCTATCCCGAAATGCTTCCGGACTCTGTTGTCTACAAGGAGGGGGGAACGATCACAGATGCTATCGTGGAGTATGCAAAAAAGAAAGAGATTTCACTCTTGGATTTGAGAAAGATACTCCGAAGCAACAAGGGAGCTGATCTCCTCTACTACAAAACAGACACACACTGGAACAACAAAGGATCTTCGATCGGATTCAGGGAGACGATGCGCTACCTCAACCACCGCTACAACCGTCACTACACACTTCCTGCCTACAAGCTGCGTATGGTGAGGGAGAGGGCGGGCGACTTGGCTGGTTTTCTCAAGATAAAAGAGTCGCTTCCTTCGGATTATGAAGTCAACTTTGCGTACGACTTCAATCAAACTGCCAGAGTGTGTCATGGCACTATCAGTGCAAAAGATCATGTGATCCAGCCATGCAAGAGAGTTGAAAATCCTGTCGCAAACATCTATGCCGTCGATCAATATATCATTAACAATGAGGCGCTAAATCCTCAAAAACTTCTTTTGCTTGCTGATTCATTCAGTACGGCCAATTCCAAACCGTACAATGCAAGCTTTGCTACACTTTGGAAGCTTCATCAGGGGCGTATTTACGGGAAAGCATTGGCTGATTTTGTGGAGCAGCATCATCCGGATATCGTCATCTACCAGATCGTAGAGAGGGATCTCTACTCTCCTACGCTCGTCGAGGCACTATAAGTATCAGCTTCGCAACTGTTTGCGTAGGTCAGTAATCCTTTTTTCATCTCTTTGATACGTTGGATCATCGAGGAGTTTCTCTTTTTCTGTCTCGTCTGCAATGGCCAAGGTATGTTCCCGATCCGCACTATGGATATAGTCACCGATATATCGATTGCAGGAGAGGCTTTCCCAGTCGCAATTCTCTCTCTTGAAGAGTTGCAGCGTGAGATAATAGTCTTCCATATATTTTTGATCCTGATGATAAATGATTTGTGCCAGATTGATCTGCTCCAGGTCCAGCATAAAGCTGTGTATCGGCGCATGGTTGTCATAGAAAAAATCCTCATAAGAGTAACCATATTCAAATTGCCGTTCACGCTTGATCAGTGTGCCTGTCCGGCTGTTGTAGGCGGCAGCATAGACTCTACCAAAGGAGACTGCTTTTCCTGTCTCCTTGAGGCGGCTCACAAGCCAGCTATAGGCATCGGGAAAGAGCAGATCATCATAGTCCAGGAAGGCTGCATAGCGTGTATGAACCTTTTTGAGGGCATCATTGAGCATCAGGGTACGCAGGTCGCCTGTCGGGCCCATCAAGCTATAATCAATGATCTGAGGCTCAATACCATTTGCAAAGGGGATCTCTGCCAGCAGCTCTTTCAGGCGCATCTTTTGTGCGTTATCCAAATCCTGCAGCGCAAGCAGCGGTGTCACCAGAGAGTCTTTCATCGCGGCCAGCGAAAAGAGCGCTTTTTGGAGTTCGGAGAAATCAGCTGCTTTATGAAACCTCACAATCGTCGTGATATGGCTTTGCTCTTCCTTCTCTCTATCACTCGCATGAAGCAGAAAGCAGTTCGCATCTGTTCGCATCCTGATATTTTTGTAGCCCTTCTCCCTGAATGTTTTTGGCAGGAGTACAAAAGGCGCACCATAGAGCGCTGCTGTTGTGACGGATCCATTTTCAGTGACACCGTAAAGGTGTTTGTTTTGTGTGTAGTAGTTGGGGATGACGACAGATTCGGGAACATGGTACGCCAAGCGCAGCATCTTTTCGATCGCCTGAGTATCAAAGAGTGCCGGTTGAGAGAAGAGCAGTAGATGATCTGCCTCTTCGGGTGCTTCGAGGATCGAGGTGTCAATCGTTTGGGCGACCAGGTCACTCTCTGTAGTGATGATACATTGTTTCAAGAAGCTGGAGTGTGCGAGGGAGAAGAGAAACTGCTGCTTCAGCACTGCGTCGGATTGGAGTATTTCGACCATAGAGTCTGAAAGTGAAATGTGGACTTTTGCATTTTTTGGGATCTCGGCGGACGCATTCAACTCATTGGCGTAAGAGTACCCGGAGAGTGCCCGTCCTATGGCATTGAGATAACTGTAGCCATAGTGGGTGTCAGGCTCCAGATGCGCGCCTTCAGCCCATTCGTTCCAAGCGTTGACGACGATATAGCGCTTCTCCTGATCCAGTGTCTTTCTGGAGTAGTCGATCAGGTGCTCCAGCCAAGTCTGGAAGCGCTGAGGCGTAGAGTTGTGTACGATATAGGCATCCTGCCCATAGCGTGCCGTATTGTCCCAAGTCGGGATAATGGACCGGAAGTAGGTGAAGGGTTTGGGTTCTGTCTGCTTTTCATAGAAAGAAGCAACTTCATCATAAGAGAGGATATGGGTATTGAGATCGTGGTAATGGTGCAGTTTGGCTGTGATGTCCTCGACAGCATTGTCCGTCCAGTCGTGCAGCACCCGCTCGGTACCCGCATCCAGACGAAATGCATGGGGGTCAGTCGCGCCGCGCGTCAAGACACCCACGACATAGGGGCGCGGCAGAGATGCCAGCGCGCACTCTTCGGCCCAGATCTCGAGATACTCCTGGATATCAGGGATCGAAACAGGACGATAGATGTAGAGCACGGGACGATCGTCTATACGAATGTATCGGCTATCTTGGAAGAAAGGAATCAGATACCGGATAAATGCCCGAGCATCTTCTCTGGAGTAGACCTGGCCCAGCAGGATACCTTCTTCATCGCCATCCCACTTGCGTGTCCAGTTTTCATTGGCCCAGCAGAAACAGAAAGGCATCGGGATATCGGGTGTATTGAGCAGCATTTTTACGGGTTCTTCGAGGATCAGCTTGCCGGAGAACCAATAGTGGTAAAAGACTTGACCATGGACACCTGCCTTTTGCATGATCTCTGCCTGCATCCTGAGTGTCTCGGGTGAATCGAGCAGGTAGTAGCCAATATCTTCGTGCGGTATATGTTGCTTGTAGTGCCCCTCAAACAAGGGAGTAGCACCTCGCACTTTGGTCCATTCGGTGAAACCTTTGCCATGCCACTCGTCATTTTCGGGTATGGGGTGAAACTGCGGCAAATAGTAGGCAAGCACTTTGATGTCGTCGTTGACAATCGTAGTGCTGAAGTCCCTCTCCTCTTCATAATACCGGTAGTCACATAGTGAACTGTCCCGATGCAGGCGATAAGCCTTTCCTTCATGAGAGGCGGCAAAGACAAGAAGCAGTTGTCTTAGAATTTGATTGAGATCCTGATGGTTTTGTATCTCTGTTTGCTCTTTGATCGGCAGAGAGAGGAGCTCTCTGAGGCATTCGCTTCGGGCCCAAAACATACTGCTTTGGGGGAAATCGATCGCTTCGTAATGCTCTATCTCAATTATGGAATATTTTTCTGCAAAGGCTTTGGCAGCTTGTTTGTTACCGTACCATCCGGATGGATCTTTGATGTGATTGCAAGTATCTTCGGGATAAGTCAGCTTTGCATCCCTCTGCATCAGTGCGATGATCTTTTTCTGCTGAGTGCTTTGAGAGGGTTGGTCAAGGATACAGTCCAGGGCCTCTTCGTATGAGGCTGCTGTATGATCCTCGCAGATGTGTCGATCGGTATGAAAATGCCCGATCACTGTGTAGTGCAGCAGCTTCTCTCCCAGATAGATCATCGCCTCCATATCTCCTGACTCCTCGGATACCTTGAGAGTCGTGATGTCAGTAAGGTCAGTCAATTTGGAGCGGAATCTATTTTTGATTGTTTCGCTATCGAGTTTTGGCGGGAGCGAGAGATAGAGGTCAAAAGGCATACCGATTTCCAGGCGGGAAATCACTCCATCGATGCCAGCCGCATCGCGTATGTGTATGTGGATGGCCAGGGTTGTTGCAAGGGGTGTCAGATCTGCATGCGAAGCCGGATCGGGATTGATATAAAAAGGAACGACGTTTAGCTGCCTGTCTGGATAGATAGGCTCAAATTCCTCTTCTGATACCAACTGCTTCAGGGATGCCAGCCTCCTCTCTGCGAGAAACTTGGACTTGATGATAGCGCTTTTCAGGCCCTTTGCTCTGATCTCATCTGTAAATTTTTTGATCAGGCCAGGGTCCTTGCTGACACTCTTTGCGATCGTAAAAAGCTTGGTGAACTTTGAAGGATTTGTCGGTGAAGCAGTATTGCCATTCTCTTCTTGAATATGGTGTAGCAGCGGATTGATGTTCGCATCTTTGAGTTCGGGGTGCCTGGCAAGGTATTGTTTGGTCTGGAAGGCGGCAGAGGGATTGCGCCCCTCCTTCCAGCCGCGTTTGCAAAAATGCTTCAGCGGATCGACATCTGCTCTACGTACATCAGCATAGGTGCGCAGATAATACTCGGGGTCAAAGAGACCGGATTTTTTGATGATGGCACATGTTTTAAATAGATTCATTTGATTCCTCTGAGGCGTAATAGTATTTTTCGCATTGGCCTGGTGATTTTCCAGCTATTGCTCAAGGCGTAAAAGAGCGTTTCGTTTTCCAGCTCATCCACCTCATTTTCCAGCCTGTCGACACTGCCTTTGAGGCTCGAGACCTCCTCTTCGAGTTCAGCTTTTTTGAGATAGAGGTTGCTGCGTACTTTGTCAAATCTCTCCCGATATTGATAAAATGAGTTGGCACCCATGATTTCAAAAAAGATCAGTCGTTTCTCCATCGCATCAAAGAGGGTGAGTTCTTCCTGGGTCAAATAGTGATCAAGGGGCAGCTTGTGGCTTTCGTGCAGACTCCTGAGGGCCCTGTAGAGAGCGAAGTTGACCGGAGCACTTCCTTCAAAAACCCACTCATAATCTATGAGGTAGAGGGCATGGTCTTGGTAGATGATATTTGAAAAGATCAGATCGATATTGGATCGCTGATCAAAACAGTGTGTCATACCCAGTGCAGCCAAATCGAGATCGTTGAAGAGTGCCTTGCCTTCGGGCGTGACCAGAGACTGGGGAGTCGTCACCTTTGTTTTAAATCCACTCTTGAGGAGTTCGAGATAGCGGTCGATCTCCTGCTTGATCGTATCGGCGTTGCCGCTCCTGATGGCATCGAGAATCCGCTTCTCCATGCTGATGCCGTCAATAAATTCAAAAACAAGGCTGTCATACTCTTCTTTGACAATTTTAGCCAAATGGATACGGGGATCGATGATAGATGCCGAGAGGGAGTCGTAGTGCTCTTTCATTTGCAGCAAGTGAGGGATCGCTTCTTTGCAGAGGGCCTTCTTTTTGACAAACTTCTCTCCATTTTCTTCATAGATAATGGTTTGAATTTGGTATTTTTTATCCCGTTCACTATTGGACTTGACATACAGTATTTTCATCTATGCTCCACAGACAACTAAAAATGAATTGGCAAAAAAAGGAAACTGGCCATTCTCAATAATACCTCTGAAGGCTTCCTGTTCATCAAAAAGATCCAGCCTCTCCTGGTCGTAGTTGGGTGTTTTGGCCATCGGTTTGTCGCTGCTCGGGAGCCAGTCGTCGCTGTATATCTCCGTAGGCATTTTGTAGTCAGGATGCGGATAGTAGAAGGCTTGATCGCTGAAGCCACTCTCTCTCAGCAGGGTTTCCAGCTCCTTTTTCCCAAAGGTTCGCACTGAATCATTTCCAACGTATCCACTGATACTGTCAAACTCTCTGCCTGTATGATCCTCTTTTGCACCTGCAAAGTATTTCAAACCGTATCGATTTTCTATCGCAATGAAGAGTTTTCCGTCATCTTTGAGATAGCTTTTGATCTGTCTGAGAAAATCCCTGTAGGGGTGATCGGTCTTGGTGAAAGCGCCGGCATACTCCAGTACGCCATTGAGGGTAATGTAGTCAAACTTTTTTTCAAATGCGATATCATTGAGGTTACCGACGATAATCTCCAGGTTGTCATAGGATTGGTGTCTCTTGTAGTTGATCGTCGATCTTCGTTTGGAGAGTTCCACGACTTTGACTTCGGCCATCGCTTTGCAGAGTGCACCGGTGATAGCGCCGCATCCCCCGCCTATCTCCAGGCAGGAAGCATCTGTTTTGAAAGGGTACCAGTTGATAATATTTTGACGAATGGGAGAGAGGTGATAGAGGACGGGCCAGCGCTTATCATTGGCCAGGACACTCTCATATGTTCGATGGGTTTTGACAATCTCCAGCAGTGTTTCTTCGATCTTTCCGTCACTATAGTAGTCTTGACCGCCATAGTGGTCCAAATTCAGTGTCGCTCCCATGTTTCCCTCTCTAAAAATATACGAATCATAACATTAAAACGATTAGACCGCCCATTTCGTGCTTTGGGTCTCGGGTTTAGCGATAGGGTACATAGTCGGGCAAGCCCTTTGGTGTCTCAAAAACGACGCCTCTGTTCTGCGCAGGATCGAGTGTCAGGAGATATTTTTGGAATTTTTCCAATGAAGGATTTTTTCGTCGCCCTGTCCAGTAGACATTTTCACGATAGATAAACTTGAGCACGACTGCGATGTCGGGTCGGGCGTAGTAGAGTGTCATCTTTGTATCTGTGTACATAGACTTGTATCGCTTGAGCGCTGCACCTATCTCTTTGATTTGCGCATCAGAGAGATTGAATCCAACTGCTCTTTCATCGAAACTTTGCGAAAGCGAATGGATATTTTTGGCATAATTGTGCGTAGATGAAAAATATTTCGAATAGAGGAGAGTCAGCAGAAGCGTGGCAGCAACAGCGATGTTGAAGTATAAAAGGCGATTTTTATTGAATGCCAGAGAGATAAAGTAGTAGAGCGTCACGGGAAGCAGGACAAAGAGCGATGCACTATAGAAGAAGCGATTGACAGCGCCAAGCTTTGTCAGGATGGAGGCAAATCCTGCACTGTAAGTATAAAGCGGTATCAAGACAAAAAGCGAAGTGACAAAGAGAAAAAGAAACATTCTGAAACTGACGTGCTGCTCTTTGCCTCTTCGTACTCGATTTTGCAGAATGATGAGCATCACTGTGCCTCCAAAGAGTGTAAGCTTCATCAATTCATTCATCATCGCATCTGCCCTGTTGGCTCCGGACAGAAGGAGATTTCCCTGTTCCATAACGGCCCTGTAGAGATCTGCAAAACGATGCGCGTAGAGATAGGTGAAGATCTGGGATTTATCTGCTTGATAGTGGTGCGCAAAAAAGAGGATCAAAAGGATCAGCGGAATCACAAGGTAGTAATATTTTTTGATCAGAGGGAAAAGTTCCCGTGCGTAGAGTAAAAAAAGCACCAACAGATAGATCAAATAGTAGAGATACTCCATCGAGTGTGCCTGGAGGATAAAGCGCGAGATCAAAATGATCTGAAGGCCATAGAAAAGTTTTATTTTCCACGAAAGAGGCTCAAAAAAAATGATGATGGTCAATGCGGTAATATACCAGAAAAGTGGCAGAGTGATCTGATAATTGATAGAGTACCATAAGATCCAGATATGATGGTAGTGGACAGAAAAAGTAGCAAAAATAGTGAACCAGATCAGCGTTGACCAGTAGGCCATATAGCGAAGCGTCAAGTGATCAATCTGCCTGAAAATATGCCGGATGAGCACTTTGCTGAAGAGATAGACGGCAAAGAAGCTGAGAAGTGTTTGGCTGACATGGATGATTCTTGCCCTCAGGAGGATTTGATCCTGCCCGATAGAGAGAAGAGAGAAGAGGTTTCGCCAAAATGCATGCCAGATATCTCGTGCTCCGGGTATCTCTGAGAGATTGTAGTCATCTATGGCGATCAGGTGATCCCACATATCATAAGGGAAGCGCAGGAAAGGATGGGTCAAAAAAATGGCAACTACAGCAAGCAGCATCAACAGATAAAAAAAATAGTCCCCCCACTCCTTTCTCTGCACCTTATACGTCAATCGTTACCTCGCTGCCGAGATCAAAAAAACCACCCATCTCTTCGCTGCTGATCACTTCGAACAGGACGGCATCATAAAGCCTGCTATAGACTTCCACGCCATCTTTGTCTATCGTTACGCAGCCCAGAGAGAGGGCATAGGCTCCGGATCTCAGGTTGATTTTTTGTTTGAAGTGTACGGCGATCTGCTCATTCGCCTGATAGATGCCGGTTTCGATATTTTTCATCATCGTGTTTGTGCCCGTGATCTCCAAACCCTTGGCATCTTTGATGCTGAAAGCAAAGATAGGAGCTTCGATCGTCTGATTGAAAGCAACCTTCATCACGATATCACACCAGGCATTGTGGTCAAAAAGCGTGGCTGGCGTCCCGGTGTTGTCAAGTATGGCGTAGTCATAAATCATCGCTTTTTTGTTACCATACTCGAGCATTTCGCTGTTTTTTGGGAAAGTATCTTTCAAAAGAGGCATCTTCTCTGACGCAGCGCTCTTTTTGGATGTCGATTCTTTTTGATAAAAATTTCCCGTCAAAAGCTTTTTGAAAATATCGACAGCCTCTTTGGAGCTGCTGTCGCATATTTTTTTACCATCATCGATGACGATACCACGGTTGCAGTAGCGAATGACCGTATCGAGTGCGTGGGTGACAAAGAGTATCGTGCGTCCTTCTGCCTGAAACTCCTGAAATTTTTTGAAGCACTTCATTTGAAAAGCCATATCCCCGACACTCAATGCTTCGTCGATGATCAGGATATCGGGTTCGACATTGATAGAGACTGAAAAGGCCAGCCGTGCAAACATGCCCGAGCTGTACATTTTGACTGGCTGATGAATAAAATCACCGATATCTGCAAACTCCAGTATCGCGTCTACCTTGCCCTCCATCTCACTGTCACTAAAGCCCATCAATGTGCCGTTGAGGTAGATATTTTCCAATCCGGTCATCTCTGGATTGAAACCTGCTCCCAACTCCAGCAGAGAGGCGATGCGCCCCTGCACCTCGATCGTTCCGGAGGTGGGAGTCAGGACACCGGTGATCATTTTGAGCAGTGTCGACTTGCCTGCACCGTTTTTGCCGATGATGCCGACAGTTTCTCCTTCGTATATCTCCATGTTGACATCCTGCATCGCATAAAAGTCATGGTGATATGATTTTTTGAAGGGATTGAGTGCTTCCTTGAATCGGTCTTGGGGTTTGTTGTAGAGAGGATATTTTTTGGTCAGCCCATGGATGCTGATTGCAGGATTTCTTTTCATCACAGCACATCCGAAAAGTGAGGTCTCAGTCTGGAAAATGTCAAACCGCCAATTGTAAAGAGTATCGCAGTCACGCCCCAATAGTAGAGTGTCATATGTATATCTTCCCAAAACCACTGATGATAGATCATGCTGTTTCGATACCCTTCAATGATATAGATAAGGGGATTGAGTTTGATCAAAAAATGATACTGCTCGGGTATCATCTTCATCGACCAAAAAATAGGTGTCAACCAAAATCCAAACTGTATGATGACGGCAATGAGCTGCCCCATATCACGAAAGAAAACGACCACAGAGGAGGTAAACCAGGAGAGCCCAAGCAGCAGTACAGAGAGTGCAAAAAGGTAGTAGATGATTTGCAGCCAATGGATTTCAGGCGTGTAGCCATAGTAGAGAAACATAGCAAACATAAAAAAGATAAAAAAAACATGCACAACCAGTGCCGACAGCAGCTTGATGACAGGAAGAAGGCTAACCCGAAAAACAATTTTTTTGACCAGAAAGCTGTTTTCCATGACACTGCTGGTACCGCTGGAGAGGCCATCAGCAAAAAAGAACCATGGAAACATACCGGCTACCAGCCAGAGGATAAAAGGGAAGTCGTCGACAGGCTGAGACTTGAAGCCTACCTGAAAGACAAACCAGAAGACGGCGATAGTGGCAGTAGGCTGGATAAACGCCCACAAAACACCCAATGCATTTCCAAGATATCTCTGTTTAAAATCATTTTTTGTCAATTTCCACAGAAGTGTCCGGCTCTGCCAGATCGCTTTTAAAAATCCAAACAATACAGTACCTACTTCTCTGCTTTTTCATTCAAAATAATCTGAAGGCACTCTTTGAGGGAGTCTCTCCAGTAGGGTATCTCCATCTTATAATCATTTTTTATTTTGGACTTGCTCAGCAGGCTGTAGTAGGGGCGCTTTGCGGGCGTGGGATACTCATTGGTATCGATAGGATTGACTTTACATTCCAGGTTGGAGAGTTCGAAGATTGTCTTGGCGAAGTCATACCAGGAGCATCCTCCTTCATTGCTGAAGTGATAAATCTCTATATTGCTTTGCGTCTTTTTTGGGTGCTGTATGATATGTATGATCGCTTTGGCCAAATCTCTGGCATACGTTGGTGTGCCGACCTGGTCACTGATGAGATCAAGCTCATCCCTCTCGTTGCAGAGCTTCAGCATCGTCTTGACAAAGTTGCTTCCAAAGCTGCTGTAGACCCATGAGGT
The DNA here is from genome assembly GCA_024763175.1 of Sulfurovum sp. Taxonomy (GTDB): domain Bacteria; phylum Campylobacterota; class Campylobacteria; order Campylobacterales; family Sulfurovaceae; genus SZUA-451. The sequence goes on along the minus strand of JANTGA010000034.1, from coordinate 4,145 downwards.
TCGGATGATGATGGTATTGTCAGGATTGATCTGTTTGATCTCATGCTCTCCGGCAAGCTTGGTTTTACTGTAGATCCCCTGCGGATTACTTGGGTCATCTTCCATATAAGGCCTATAGGAGGTCCCATCATAGACATAGTCTGTGGAGATATGGACCAGCCCCATCTTGTACTTTTTAGCAATTCTGGCCAGATGCTTGACTGCTTCTCTGTTGAGAGCATCGGCCAATTCCAGATTCTCTTCAGCCTTGTCGACAGCCGTATAGGCGGCACAGTTGATGATCATATTGATATCATGGGAGCGTGCAAAAACTTCAACTGCTGCATGATCGGTCACATCAAGCGAACTCTTGTCTGTAAAAAAGAATTTCATACCACTGGTATCTAGGAGCTGGTTTTCTACAAGATACTGAAGCTCACTGCCCAGCTGCCCTCTTGATCCGGTTACAAGAATATTAATCATAGAAGTTTTCTCCATAGTTGAAAAGATCGGCATTATTGAGCAGCGGCTGCTTCTGGTCTTTTTCGGAGAGCTTCAGCAGGCTGCTGTCGATTTGCCAATCCACCGCTATTGCCGGATCATCATAGGCAATACCCCTGTCGTTCTGCGGCGAATAGTAGTTGTCTGTCTTGTAGACAAAGACCGTATCATCTTCGAGCACCAAAAAGCCATGTGCAAATCCTCTGGGGATAAAGAGTTGGCGCTTGTTTGTTTCGCTCAGTTCAACGGCAACATACTTCCCAAATGTAGGGCTTCCTTTTCGGATATCCACTGCTACATCCAGAACACTGCCGTTGATGGCGCGAACCAACTTGCTCTGTGCAGAATCTCCAATCTGATAATGCAGTCCGCGAAGCACACCCTTGGAACTCTTTGATTCATTGTCTTGACAAAAAGCAAGCTGAAAACCTAAAAACGCTTCCAGCTTGTCCTGCCGGAACGTTTCTATAAAGTAGCCTCTCTCGTCACCATGTATCAAGGGGTCGATGATGACAACATCTTCAATCTCTGTTCGGGTAAATTTCATCCGGGTCTCCTCTGTGCTCTATCATAAAATAGGCATGTTGCTCTTTTTATCTGGCTACCTGTCCCTCTTCGGCGCGGCGAAGCAGATATTGCCCATATTGGTTTTTCAGCAAGGGCTGTGCAAGTGCAATGAGCTGCTCCTTGTTGATATAGCCCATCTCAAAAGCGATCTCTTCGATACAGGCCACTTTGAGACTTTGTCTCTTTTCGATCGTCTGGATAAAGAGGGATGCTTCGAGCAGGCTCTCGTGCGTGCCTGTATCCAGCCAGGCATATCCTCTGCCAAGGAGTTCGACTTTGAGTCTTCCCTCGTTGAGAAAATCCTGGTTGAGTGCGGTGATCTCCAGTTCGCCCCTCTCGCTTGGTTTGACATTTTTTGCCTTTTTGACGACATCGTTGGGATAGAAGTAGAGGCCGACTACGGCATAATTTGATTTGGGTTTCTCCGGTTTCTCTTCGATACTTTTTACCATACCGTTTTCATCAAAATCTGCAACACCATAACGCTCAGGATCACTGACATAATACCCAAAGACGGTAGCATTGTTTTCTGATTTTGCATGTCTGACAGAAGCGTCGAGGAGATTGGTCAACCCCTGTCCGTAGAAAATATTGTCACCCAGTACCAGCGCCACATCATCATCACCGATAAAGCTTTCACCAAGGATAAACGCCTGCGCCAATCCGTCAGGCGAGGGTTGCACGATATAGCTGAACTGCATACCGATCTCGCTACCGCTTCCAAGGAGTTTCTCGAAACGCGGGAGATCTTCGGGAGTAGAGATGATCAGCACTTCAGTGATACCTGCCAGCATCAGGACTGAAAGCGGGTAGTAGATCATCGGCTTATCGTAGATGGGGACCAGTTGTTTGCTGACGCCCTTGGTGATAGGGTAGAGTCTGGTGCCTGATCCTCCCGCTAAAATAATCCCCTTCATGATCCAGTCCCCAATCGTTCTCTCTGGTAGCTGCCATCCTGCACAGCATGCCACCAATCCTCATTGTCAAGATACCATTGAACCGTTTTTTCCAAGCCGGTTTCGAAAGTTTCCTGCGGCTCCCATCCCAATTCACGGCCGATCTTGGAGGCGTCGATAGCATAGCGGACATCATGACCCGGCCGATCAGTGACATACGTGATCAGATCCCGGTAGTTCTTCACTCTTGCGTTTTGCGTTTTGAGCTTGGGGTTGTCCAGAGGAGGAACTTTGGCATCCAGGATATCGCAGATGGTGTTGACAACCTCGATATTTTGTTTTTCGTTGTGGCCGCCGATATTGTATGTCTCCGCGATCTCTCCGCGTGTTGCGACAGTGACCAGTGCACGGGCGTGGTCTTCGACATAGAGCCAGTCTCTGATCTGATCTCCCTTGCCGTAGACAGGCAGAGGCTTGCCTTCGAGTGCATTGAGGATGATCAGCGGGATCAATTTCTCAGGGAAATGATAAGGCCCGTAGTTATTGGAGCAATTGGTGATCAGCGTAGGCAAGCCGTACGTCCTCTGCCAAGCCCTTACGAGGTGGTCCGAGCTCGCCTTTGAAGCAGAGTAGGGGGAACTCGGAGCATAGGGCGTGGTCTCAGTAAAGAGGTCATCGGTGCCCTCAAGGTCGCCATAGACTTCATCTGTGGAGATATGATGAAAACGAAATCCATCCTTTTTCTCTTCGCTCAGCCCCATCCAATAGGCTCTTGCCTGATCGAGGAGCGTATAGGTTCCCACAATGTTGGTCTGGATAAACTCACCCGGCCCATCGATCGAACGATCGACATGGGACTCTGCTGCCAAGTGCATAATGATATCAGGCTGATGTGCTTCATACACCCGCTTGATCGCGTCTGCATCACAGATATCCACCTCTTCAAAGGTATAACGATCAGAACTGCTGATGCTTTCCAGGGAATGAAGGTTCCCTGCATAGGTCAGTTTGTCGACATTGACGATAGCGTGTTTCGTATCATTGATAAGGTGTCTGATCACAGCAGAGCCGATAAAGCCAGCACCCCCTGTTATGAGAAATTTCATAGATTTTACCCCCTTCTTTCAGAATATTATACCTATATCAGGCTAAAGAATACCCTCAAAGCCAGAGAGGCTCCTAGTGTTTGAGTGATGCTTTTGCGCTGGAAATCAAGTCGTTTACTCTGTTTTCATAGACTTTTGCCAGTTTCTTGTCTGTCGATTCAAAGCGTGTCACAAGGACAGGCGTTGTGTTGCTGGCGCGTACCAGTCCCCACCCCTTTTCAAAATTGATACGGACGCCATCGACATCGATGATTCCGAGGATTTTCGGGAAGTCGGCAGGCGGATTTTTGAGCATCTCTTTGACTCTCTCGATAATGGCAAATTTTTCACTCTCTGTTGTTTCTACTTTGATCTCTTCGGTTGAAAAGACTTGCGGCAGAGCGTCGATCTCGTGATCAAGGTCGATACCATCGTGGAGCAGCTCCAGCATACGCAGCGTAGCATAGATGGCATCATCATAGCCAAAATAGCGGTTTTTGAAAAAGATATGCCCGCTCACTTCACAGGCGAGGTCTGCACCTGTCTCTTTCATCTTGACTTTGAGGTTGGAGTGGCCGGTTTTATACATGATCGTTTTGGCACCGCGCCGTTTGAGTTCATCATACATTACCTGGGAGCATTTTACTTCGCCGATGATCGTGGGGTGATCCATCTTCATGGCATAGAGCAGTGCCATTTGATCGCCCTTGATGTTGTGCTTGTGCGTCAGTACGGCGATACGGTCTGCATCTCCGTCATAGGCAAAGGCGATATCTCCATCTTCCTCCAGTGCCGCTTTGACATCTTTGAGGTTTTTTTCGACAGAGGGGTCGGGATGATGGTTGGGGAAAGTCCCGTCGGGTTCGAGATAGAGCCCCCTGTAGTTCAGCTCCAGCGCATCAAAAATATCTGTGATGACTGTGTCGGCAACACCATTGCCGCAATCGATAACGATTTTGGTCTTCATCCCTTTCAAATGTGCGAATGATGTCACCATATAGTCGATATAAGGCTTTTTGACATCGATGGCAGTTGTTTTGATATTGTCAGGTATCCTTTTGTCTGCATTTTCAACGATCTCATCTCCCAGTGCATAGATCATATCACCAAAGAAGGG
>JANTGA010000033.1 GCA_024763175.1 Sulfurovum sp. | reverse complement strand
AGCATCCCCAAAACGAAGCTGCCCGATCAATTCCAGTTATACGCCGTAATGAGTGCAGAGCCGGATGCCACTACGACAAGACCGCCTTTGTCGAGAATCTTGAGAAGGTCTTTTTTGAGATCCTGCCTGATATGTTTTTTGTCTTTGAGGATCTTTTTGATGCGGCGGCTTCCCAGTCGTATCTTGTCTGCCTGCACTTCACCGAACTCCAGTGTCAGCTCAATCATCCTCTTGGTGATACCTCTTTGTCTGATTCTCTGGTTGATGTGATAGGTTTCATACATCTTTCGCTCCTTTTGTTTGGATATGCTAAGCATAAACTATCGAAGCGAATGTTTGGTTCGTATCTGGGAGGCATCCAATGCCATTAGGTTAAGAGAATATATGTATTTTAGGAGCCGATGCTTTAGCTTCGGAAAGTATTTAGGTGAAGCTAAAGCATCACTTCCAAGAACAAGAATCCTTAGCTTAATGATATTGGGGGAATCTCTAATAATAGGTTTTTCCGTATGTTTTGGCAAATTGAGGAAATGACTGTTTGTCGCATCACTCCGCAAGAAAACGCTTCAGCTCTTCATCCAGCTTGTTTGAAAGGGGGTCATTTTCTATGATCCTGATATAGGGTATCCAGCTTTTCACAAATGAAAACAGTTCTATTTCGTTATGGTAGTAGAATTTGACCCTATCGTGATCCTGGTGCTTTTGTATGATTTCGATATGGGTGTCTGTCTCCCGCTCGATATATTGTCTGGCGATTCCACTGACTTTGAGCATACACGATCGCCGCTCACCTCCGTACCATACAGAGTCCATCTCGTTGCATATCTTTTCTAAGTACTTTCACGCAATAAAGCACGGCTATACTGCTCAAGTCTGCCTTTTTATGCTCTAACTTTTGACTTGCGTTACACTTATTTGTAATTGCTTTTAAGTAGATACTCAACGCCTCTTGACCCTCGCTTCAGTCGCTGCATGACAAAGAGCTATATTGCCAGAACAATTCACTGAAACGAAATTTTTACCAATACCTTGATTGACATTGACTAAAGAATTTTGATATAATCCCATAAAATTTAATATTATTATGAGGAATGAATACCATGTCAAAAAGTTTATATGATACACTGGGTGTAAGTGAGGGTGCGTCAGCCGATGAGATCAAGAAGGCGTATCGCAAGCTGGCGAGAAAATACCATCCCGATATCAACAAAGATGAAAGTGCGGTCGAAAAGTTCAAAGAGATCAATGCTGCCTATGAAGTATTGAGCGATAAAGAGAAAAAGGCACAATACGATCAGTTTGGCGATCAAATGTTTGGGGGCCAGAACTTCCAGGATTTTGCCAGAGGACAGGGTGCGAATGTCGACTTGGATGAGATATTGCGTCAAATGTTTGGCGGCGGCGGCGGCTTTGGCGGCGGCGGCTTTGGCGGCGGCGGATTCTCTGGCGGACAGCAGGGTGGATTTGGTGGTTTCGGGGGTGTCGATCTGGATACTCAGGCGAGGATCACCGTACCGTTCAATACAGCAGTTCTCGGCGGCAAGCATCAAGTCTCGGCAAATGGACAAACGTTTGACATCAAGATACCGGCCGGTATCAAGAGCGGTGAAACGATGCGTGTGCGCGGCAAAGGAAAGCGTCAGGGCGGACAGGTGGGTGATCTCCTGATCAAAGTAGAGGTTGCACCTTCACCAGAATACGAACGTAAAGGCGACAACCTCTATAAAACGATCGATGTACCGCTGAAAACTGCCTGGTTTGGCGGCAAAATCCAGGTACAGACACCGGAGAAAGAGGTTTCGCTGAAAGTGCCTCAAAATACAAAAAATGGGCAGAAGTTCAGACTCAAAGGAAAAGGTGTGCCAGATAGGAAAACAGCACTCAAGGGGGACTTGTATCTTGTCGCCAATGTGATAGTACCGGATGTCGATTCGCTGGACAGCGAACTCAAGTCGATGATCGAATCCAAACTCTAAAGGAGGTAGTGTGATGCATAGTTATGATGAACCAGTTTATTTGATCAGTGTGGTGGCCACGATACTTGATATCCATCCGCAGACCCTGCGGCAATACGAAAGAGAGGGTTTGGTCACACCGTCACGTACGGAGGGGCGCATGCGCCTCTATTCGCAGCGCGACATTGACAGGATGAAAATGATTCTTCGCTTGACACGGCAGATGGGAGTCAATCTCGCCGGTGTTGATGTTATCTTGCAACTCAAGGTGACCATAGACGAGATGCAAAAAGAGATCGATCTGCTGAGAGACGAACTGAGCAAAGTCAATCGGCACGGTTCAGTGCATGCCAGCAAAGCGATCGTGGCAAAGAATAATTATGATATTGTAATTTTTGAAGATTGAATAAAAAGGGCAGGGCAGGTCAGCAAGCCTGCCCTGATTGATTAGCGGTAGTAATACTGCCCGTCTCTATAGTAACGTTCACGATCTTTACGGTCTTCATTGGCACCGATCGCTGCACCGGTTATGCCGCCAAGTGCTGCGCCTGCAACTGCCCCTCTTCGGCCGCCGACAGCACTGCCCAGAAGTGCACCGCCTCCAGCACCGACTGCGGCACCTGTCCCCGCTTTGGTGGCACATCCTGTAAACATCAGCATAGCACTACTCGCAACAATGATCGTTGCTATTTGAAATTTTTTCATTTCCCAACTCCTCTTTTTGTATTTTTAGTATTTTAACATAAAAAAATGAATATTTGACAGAATCCTTTGGTATAATTATTCTTAATATATAATTGATACCAAAGGACAATAATGCAACAAACACAGAACCGGGAAGAGGTCATCAAACTTGCGATCGAGATCGCTATAAAGGTAGGTATAGTCGCCCTGGTCATCTACCTCTCCTATCTGATCGCCAAGCCCTTTATGACGATTGTGGTCTGGGGTGTCATTATTGCCGTGGCGATTTCACCCCTGATCGATAGTCTGGAGAAGCGCTTTGGTCATCGCAAAAAGATCATTATTGCTCTTACTGTCGCAGTCATAGCGGCAATAGCAGTTCCTACCTATTCGATGTCAGGAAAAACGATCCAGACCTCTCGGCACATCATACAGACGATGAAAGAGGGCAATATTACGATTCCTCCTCCTACCGAAAAAGTCAAGGAGTGGCCGCTTATCGGCAATAAAGCGTATACTTTTTGGGAAAGTGCGTCGCATAACTTGAAAAAAACACTGGCACCCTTCTCCGATGGGATTAAAAAGGGTACAAAATCGCTCCTCTCTTCTATCGGAGGTCTTGTCGGGACACTCTTTATGTTCATCGCTTCCATGCTCATCGCCGCACTCTTTCTCACAGGCAAAGAGGGTGCGGTGGATTTCTACAAAAATCTGTCGTGCCGCCTCATGGGGGACGCGGGTAACGAGTGGGTGAAGCTCTCCACCTTGACCATTCGTTCGGTTGTCAACGGGGTGCTGGGCGTGGCTGTCATACAAGCCATTTTTGCGCTCATCGGTATGGGATTGATGGGCGTGCCTCTGGCGATCGTTTGGGCTATCGGTATTATGTTTTTGACGATCATTCAGATCCCTGCACTGCTGATCATCGGTCCGGTGATCGCGTATGTCTTCTCTCAGGGGACTGGTACAGCGGAGGTCATCTTTGCTGTTTATATGCTGATTGTCGGGGCGAGTGATGGCATTTTGAAGCCTATATTGATGGGCAGAGGTGTAGATGTCCCGATGCTGGTGATCCTGATCGGCGCCATCGGGGGCATGATGCTTATGGGGATGGTAGGACTTTTTGTAGGTGCTGTCATCTTCGCTTTGGCGTATACGCTTTTTGGATTCTGGATGGATGAAATGGATAAAGAAGAACAGAGACAAGAGTAATGAAGCATCTAAGCAGAGAAAATAATTTTGTCTATCTGTTCTTTGCCTTGATCATCATGCTCTTCAGTGCCTCGGTAGTGGGAGAGATCACAGGAACCATGACCGAAGATATTTTCTCTTTTATGATACTCCTCATGCTTCTGGCAAGCATCAAAAGTGTCAAAACAGAGGTGACATGGAGACGGGCTACATATGTGATTATCGTTGTATTTGTTGTCTTGACGCTTCTGAGAAAATTCTTTGCGCATGATAGTTATACCTATTTCATTTTGTTTACTTTGCTGATTTTTTTTACGGGTCTCTTTGTTGTCGCAGCCAGGCAAATCCTCTTCTTTGGAGATATCAATGCCAACAAGATCATCGGTTCTCTTACGCTTTATATTCTTCTTGGGATGATCTGGGCTGTGATCTACCTGCTGGTACTGGCGACAGACCCTCAGGCTTTCAGCGGTATAGAGGCGGGTAGCTGGCAGCAGATTTTCTCCCGTGTCGCCTACTATAGTTTTGTGACTCTGACGACTTTGGGATATGGTGACATTTTGCCCATCAGCCACATCGCTGAATTCTTTGTCTACATGGAATCCATCATCGGCGTCTTCTATATGGCGATCATCGTCTCCAGTCTCATCAGTCTGCATTTGGCAGCCATGCAGGAAAAAAAGAGAAAGACGAAGCATTGACCCAGGCCCAGGAGAAGTCCCACTCCTTGTGGGAAAATATCAGCAGCCGGCTCTTGTTTTCGCTCTCTGACAAATTGAAGTTTGCCCTCAAGGTTTCTCTGGCGATGATGCTGGCCTATCTCATCCCCATGTCTCAGGGCTGGGCACAGGCACAGACTGCCGCTATTACGATCATGCTGATCGCTGCCGCAGGGCCTGTCGGCGAGTCAGTCAGCAAAGGAGTGAAGCGCGTCTGGGGGACTATTATTGGCGCGGTCATCGGTATGACACTGATCGGAATCTTCCCTCAGGAGAGAGCGCTCTATCTGCTTTTTCTCTCCCTCTTTGTGACATTTTTTCTCTATCTGGCCCGAGCCTACAAGGGCGATATGACAGTTTTCATGTTGACTTCGGTAACGATGATGATGGTTTTCAAAAACGGTGAAGTCGATGATGTATTCCTCTATGGTATCGACCGTACCTATATGACTGTTTTGGGCATCGTGATCTATATGTTCATCGGTATCTTTCTTTGGCCGGTCAAGGTCCAGGATGATACACTCGATATCGCCGGAGATCTCCTCTCTATGCAGTCAGAAGTCTATAGCCGCAAGGATGATCAGACGCGCAAGCGTGAAGTGCTGTATGCACCATTGAGAGAAAAGGAGAAGTTGCTGGAGCAGTCTGTCGCGACTTCAGATGCAGGAGAGAGAGGTCTGAGTATAGAGCAGCGAAACAGTTTGATGCTGAATATCAAAGAGATCAATGAACACTTGATGCTGCTCTCCTGTGAAGCGAAGGCAGATTTTGATGCCAGGCAGAGAGACTATATCGAAAATTTCGACAGAGTCGAAGATGAGATCAGGAAGCTTCTTGCCCTGCTCAAGAGTGCGATAAAAGAGGGCAGAGAAGTCGCTATCCCTGTGCAGTGGCAGCCGGTCTATGACTTTGGCAAGATCAAACTGCTCACGCATCTAGAGCGCGCAGCCTTGGCTTCAGCTGCATCCGATATGGAAAAACTGCATACCGCCCTGAGGCATCTTGCCAAAAAGTTCAACGCGATCATCAGCCCCTATCCGACACATTTCAAGCTTTCGGGGAGCCCCAATCCCTCTGCGTTCCATTGGTTTGATCCAGAAGATATGAAAGGCGCACTTATCAGCTTTCTGATCTTCTGGACTACCACGATCTTCTGGATCGTCGTCAATCCACCGGCTGGTTTTCTCGTCGTCACCTTGGCGACGGCTCTGAGTATACTGACAACCTTCAGTCCGCTCAAACCCTCGCTGCTGATCGTTATCTTTTCTCTCTCGTTTGTTTTTGCGACAGTGATGTACATACTCGTTTTGCCCAATCTTCACTATGGCTGGGAGCTTGGGCTCTTTATCTTTCTCTACGCTTTTATCGGCTTTTACTTCATCAGTCCAAAGATCAGTATTTTCTTTTTGCTCGGCATAGCACTCCTGGGGATCAACAATCCTATGGACTACAATTTTAATCTCTTCTTGATGATACTCTTTGTTTTTTATCTCTTTCTCTTTGTGCTGCTGCTTTTTTACTACATTCCTTTCTCTACCAAGCCCGAAGTGCTCTTTTTGATGATGAAAAATCGCTTTTTTCATCTCTCTGCCAAGTTGTTGCAGCAGAGCGGCCAGATGAGTCTGTATGGAGGGACCTGGTGGAGAAAAGCACGCGCAAAACAGAGCCGGACTCAGCTCGCAGCCACGGTACAAAAAATGCAGCTCTGGTCTGGCAAGATCGATACAGGCTATTTCGATACAGTAGATGAGAAAGATTTGGCAGCATTCGTCAAAGCGTGTGAATCTTTTGCCTACCTGTTGCAAATGGCAGCCCGAAGAGATATCCAAATGGCCCAAAATCCGCTCGTGCTATCTTTTTGGGAAGAGAACAGGGCGGCGGCGCTCATAGATCTTTTGGCATACTCTGCTGAAGGTAAAAGTGTAGAGGAGGAGAGAGGTCAGATCAGAGAGAAGATGGAGTCGCAGCTCAAAACATTTTTTGCCGCTCTGAAGCCCGATCAATACAGCGAAGAAGAGATCGTGGCATTTTATGAAACTGTCTTCGTGTACAGAAATATGTGGCTTGCATTTTTCAACTGTCAGGAGTTGATGAAAAAGCTGGACTTCAAAGCATTAAAGAGAAGTAGATTTTGAAAAGCAGATTTGAATGAAAAGAGAAAAATGAAGAATAGATTATCATTGTGGGGACTCTCTGTCCTGACACTGCTGCTCTTGAGCAGTTGTGCGAAGCTGGGTCCGGACTTCAAGGGTGTGGGCAATCCACCTATCCCTGCCAAGTGGAAAGAGAAGGGACAAAGGAGCGACAAGTCCATAACGCAGTGGTGGAAAACCTTTCATGATCAGGCTCTAAATACCTTGGTGAAAAAAACCTATGCGCAAAACCTTGACATCAAGAGTGCCGGCCTGCGCATCGTACAGGCGCGTTCAGCACTGGGTGTCAGCGAAAGTCTGACGTTTCCTCAGGTACAGACGATTTCAGGATCAGCCTCCTCTTCGCATACGAAAGCAGTAGATGTCGCAACGGCCGGTTTGAGCTTCGATATGGGCTGGGAGCTGGATATCTGGGGCAAATATGCCCGGGGTATCGAGACCTCCGAAGCAAACCTCTACGCCAGTATCGCTTCCTATCAAGATATCATGGTCTCTGTGCTCTCTGAAGTGGCGCGAAATTATATCAACTACCGCACCTCCGAAGAGCGCCTGGCGTATGCGAGACGCAACGTGACGATACAGGAGCGTGTTACCAGAATGACAGAGGTGCAGTTCAACTCGGGCAATGTCTCCGAACTCGACATGCAGCAGGCGCGCACTCAGCTCTACAACACACGTTCACTCATTCCCTCGCTGGAACTTTCGAAAATCAAAGCACGAAATGCACTGGCAGTTCTTTTGGATGCAGATGCGGGCACTATCGACCAGATACTTGAAAAAGGTTTCGGAAGTCACCACGATGCTCTCAACAGATATATCGGCAGAGAAAAAAAAGGCACGATCCAGATCAGACAGGATGGCAATGACCCTATCAATATCGATATGGTCCCCCGGGCCTGCCTAAATCCTTACAATCAAATCGATGCTCAACTGATCACGAGAAGACCGGATATCAAAGCCGCAGAGTATCGTGTCCGTGCAGACAGTGCACAGATCGGTGCAGCGATGGCGGAGCTTTATCCGAGTTTTTCGCTCTTTGGAAACATTGGCCTGAACAGTAACAATGCCAGTGGTTCCTGGATCTCGCCACCCGATGCATTGGGTGTGACGATAGGGCCGTCGTTTTCCTGGAATATCTTCCAGTATGGCCGCATCAAAAACCAAATCCGCCTCAAAGATGCAGCCTTCGAAGAGAGTCTGGTCAACTACAACAAAGTGGTGCTTTCTGCCGTAGCAGAAGTTTCCAACGCACTTCATGGCTATATCTTGACAAAAAAACAGCAGGTCGAAAACAGGAAAGCCGTAGAGGCAACGGTACGTGCTTTCAACATTTCCGTCATTCAGTACAACGATGGCCTGGTCGGCTATCAGCGCCTCTTGACCACTGTGGAGAAGCTGACGTCGACCCAGGACCGATATGCCACGATCAAAGGCAATCTGGCACTCAATGCCATTTTGTTCTACAAGGCACTTGGCGGCGGATGGCAGATCAGCAAAGGCAAATCCTATCTCTCTGCGGATACGGCAGCAAGAATGAAAAAGAGAGTAGAGTGGGGCAGATATCTCGATCCAGCGATGACAAGAGTTCCAAAAGGAGTGCAATAATGCCCAATCCCTATCCTCACGAACTTGCCGTCGGTGATGTCTACTTTTCGCCTATACTACTGGTCGCGTCGCTCTCTTTTTTGGCAGCGATGGTCACAGTCATGGTGCTCAACAAACTGAAGCTTTCACGCTTTTTTTATGCGCCACCTTATGTATTTATGGCGATTATGACGCTCTATATGATCTTGATAGACAGATTTTGGATCAAATTTTAAAGGTTAAAAATGATAAAAATACTCAAAGCACTCTTGACGATCGCTATTTTGGGGGCGGCTCTGTTTTTTGCCTACCGCAAATATCAAGCCTATATCGACAATCCATGGACACGCGATGGACAGGTGCGTACGCAGGTCATCCAGGTCGCTCCCCGTGTGACAGGGATGGTGACCAAGATACCTATCGTCGACAACCAGAAAGTAAAAAAAGGAGATCTTCTTTTTGAGATCGACCCTTCACAATATCAGATCAGGGTCGACCAGGCCAAAGCAAAACTGCAGCGAACACTGGAGGGAGCCAAAGGAACCAGGATCGAATTTGAACGTGTCAAAAGTATCTACGCCAAAGACAAGGGTGCCGTATCCCAAAAGGATATGGTGAGAAATGAAACGAATTATTTTAAATCTCTGGCAAATATCGACGCTTCAAGAGAGGCGCTCAATACAGCCAAACTCAACCTCTCCTATACCAAAGTCTATGCAGAGGTCGATGGCTATGTCTCCAACATCAATTTCCAGATCGGATCACAGGCATCCGCAAACAAACCCATCCTGGCGCTGGTCGATGAAAATGCCTTCTGGGTTTTCGGATTTTTCCGTGAAGATGCCATACCGGAAGTCAAAGTGGGAGATGAGGCTGTTGTGACACTCTTGGCTTATCCCGATAAACCTCTCAGGGGAAGGGTTGAGTCTATTGCCTGGGGTATCGCCCACTCCGACGGCAACCCCGGAAACAATCTGCTCCCGAGCGTTAAGCCGGTTTTCCAATGGATTCGCCTTGCCCAGAGGATTCCGGTTCGCATCAAGCTCGACAAGCTTCCCGAGGGTGTATCGCTTCGATTTGGATTGACAGCATCGGTGATGGTGATGAAAAGCAAATAATCAGGAAGTGTACAAAAGCCAAGCTTCCTGCTAATCACTGGGCTGCACATGAAGAGCAGCCCTGTATTGGTATACACTTCAATTGTACACTCTTTTTATATTGCTAAATCCTTCCTGCATCAGGGTAGAGCTATTGTTATTAATTGATTATAAAAAAGTATGTATAACTATATATTGGAAGCTATGACGATATATATTTGATATATAATTTTTTTAAATTTAAGTTTTTCAAAGAAAATTACTCCTTCTAAACGGAAAATAGATGGGTTTTTTCAAACTACAGAGGACGGAGAGAAAATGAAAAAAATGATGAAAATATCCATTTTGGCTATATGTATGTTCACGCTACTAACGAGTGCGGTCAATGCAAAACCATCGAGTGCGGTCAATGCAAAACCATTGCACCATACACAAAAAGGCTGGATCGTTCCGCAGAGGTTTTTGCCTGTACCATCAGCGGCGAGTGAGGCGCTGCAGGAGATACTCTCCAAGCTGCATCAGCCAGATATCCGCAGAGCGATCAGCCAGACACCCAAAGACAAGGCAGAGTGGTCTGAGATGGTCGAGAGTCAAAAGGGGATGATGACAGAGTATATCAAAATGTATGCTAAAGAGATGTCGGTCAAAGTAGAAAAAGACCGCATCGGCACTGTCAAAATATATAGAGTCACACCCATTAACATAGCGCCTGAACACTCAAAACACCTCTTTATCTATATCCATGGTGGGGCTTATATCTTTGGCTCCGGGGATGCCGGCCTTCCCGAAGCTATCATGATCGCAAGCCGGATCGGGATACCTGTCATTTCTGTCGATTATCGTACAGCCCCCAAAGATCCATTTCCTGCTGCTGTAGAAGATATGACTGCCCTCTACAAGGCACTGCTCAAAAGCCATCCCGCCTCATCGATCGCTATCGGAGGCAGCTCATCCGGGGGAGGTTTGGCTCTGGCCTCCATCCACAGATTCAAATCACTGGGCTTGGATCTGCCCGCTGCCATCTATGCAGGCACGCCATGGTCAGATCTTACCAAGAGAGGAGACAGCTATTTTATCAATGAAGGCATTGACCATAAACTGATAACCTATGATGGCTTCCTGGAGGCAGCAGCCAAGCTCTATGCCAACGGGACAGACTTGAAAGACCCCCTTCTATCCCCCATCTACGGTAATTTTGATAGGTTCCCGCCGACCTATCTCGTCACCGGTACGCGTGACCTTTTTCTGAGCAATACGATACGGGTCCACAGGAAACTCCGTGAATCAGGAGTAGAAGCAGACCTCAATGTCTATGAGGGGTTTTCGCATGTGGAGTATCTCGTCGCCAAAAACTCCCCGGAAGCACATGAGATATACAAAGAGTTAGGAGAATTTCTCAAAAAGCACTTGTCTGATTCGGATGTTTCTCTATCATTCTAATTAATCATCCAGTTTGAATTCATTACTCATCTATGGTGATTAAATCCTTATAGAACGCCGTATAATTTGTATTGCCCTCTTCTCTGGCCTTTATGGCGCTTCTTGGGTGCTCATTGAGCTCTCCTGTGATCATATACGGGATGCTGTATCCCCAATCCAGCTCTTTTTCCAGCGGTACGATATGTTTTTCGATGAATTCCAGTATCGCAAGTTGATTGTATTTTGGATTTTTGAGAAATCCCAACAGCAGTTCCATCGGACAGTTTCCTGCGCCCCTGCCAAGTCCCGATATCGTCACATCGATATAGCTTGTGCCATAGATCAGTGCTTCGAGTGTATTGGCAAATGCCAATTGCAGGTTGTTGTGCGCATGGATGCCTACTTTTTTGCCCGCATTTTTGGCTACTTTCGTGTATTTTTCTGTCAGTTTGTTGATCTGTTCGGGATAAAACGATCCGAATGAATCGACAATATAGATGATATCAACCGGCGTCTTGCTCAGCTGCTCGAGTGCCTCGTCAAGCTCGTCGTCAAAAGATTTTGAGATCGCCATGAGATTGACCGTCGTCTCATATCCCTTGGCATGTGCGTCTTCGATCAATTTAATGGCCGCAGGGATCTGATGGATATAGGTTGCTACCCTTACCATATCGACCACCGATTCGCTTTTGGGGAGAAGTTCATCGTTGACTACTCTGCCGATATCCGACATCACGGCGATCTTCAGATTGGTATTGTTCTCACCGACGATCCTTCGGATATCTTTCTCTTTGCAGAAGTTCCAGGCACCAAACGCTTCAGGGCTCTGAAGCGTAGGTGAGTTGTTTTTTCCCATCTCCATATAATCTACTCCTGCTTTCACACAGGCTTCATAAACGCCTCTGACAAAATCATCCGTGAAATGATAGTTATTCACCAAGCCGCCATCCCTGATGGTGCAGTCAAAAACTTTGATGTCCTCTCGTACCGTAAGCATCGATCCCTCTTTTTCTAGCATAGTAATCCCTGTTTTTTCTATTTTAATGCAAAATTATAGTCACTTAACCTCGTAGTAACTTTATAAAGTACCAAATAGTTTACATCTGTTTGATTGAATCAGGATACGGTAAGTCTATCAGGGCATGTTGCTGTCTCTCTCTTCTTGTGGGGAAAAGAAAAGCCTTTATATTGTAAAAAGGCTATTTTGGGTCTGAAAGATATTAAACTTTATTATCTAATTGTTTTTGGAAATGTTCAAATTTTTTCATCATACCTTCATTTTTTGACCATCTTTTTATAGAATCCAAATCAAATTGATTTTTTTGAGCTACCCATGTTGCTTGTTCCAATGATTGTCTGTCATCCCAATGGTAATATGCCGAGAGTCTGTCTTTTATGCAGTCTGTGGGTGTGAGCAGTTTGAGTGTTCCTGTATCTGTTATGCGTTGAGCTACTTCTGCTACAGGAGCATCACCGACGCCCAAAGGACCGCGTGGAAATTCTACAAAAAGTGCAGTATCTTTATGTGTAAAATAACGTTTCATTTTGTACTCTTTAAACCCTAAAGATGCCATGACCTCTTTGATTTTTCGGTGTCCACCATTAAAACGATCTATGAGATCTATATCGTCAGAAGTATATCGTCCATGGCTATAGAGTTCAACGCAACACCCTCCAGAAAGTACAGTGTCTATCCCATTTTTTTCAAGTGCTGTACAGATGTATGCCGCTAACTCTTCCATGGTCATATCGGCTATTTTTTTCATAATGGCTTACCTGTTCGTCTAGGGCGTTTACGCTGCATAGTAAGAGCTTCTTGTTCTTCTGTAGCGTAATAAGTACGTGCTTTTTCCAATAAGGCTATAAGCTCATTTTTGAATGCATAACGAGGGTTGAATACGAAAACTCTCGTTCTCCCTACTGTTTGACTCACCAATACGCCATTGAGTTCCAGTCTTTCAAGTTGTTTTTGTATGGGATCGATACTGCTTTGATAAAAGTCTGCTATTTCTTTTGCATATCCTTGTGTATTTACAAGAATATATTGTAATACGCGTTCACGGTTCTTGGAACCAAATAATCCTTCCAGCATAAATACCTCTTTTATAGTTTTTATTACCTATATTATAGGTTTTATAAAATATTTTGTCAAGTTAATTTATGATTTTAGTTTGAAGGGTGGATTTATTTATCATACTATTATTTCAAGAGGTTGGAGATCAATCTTTTTATTGATCTTTATTGAGTCTTGGTTGTCAACATCTACCTGTAGCCTGCAAGCACAAGGATGATCGCAGGGGTAATGTGATTTTTTCTACGTCTTTCTTTTTCATTTTTTCTTTTCATGTAGAAAGTTAATTTTCAACGCCTGGCCTCCGATGTGAGAGCAGGACGCTCGAACTTGTTCGAGCCAAAACCTTCAGTATTTAGTCCTCTCAAGTTTGGGAGAAGTACTTTTAGCGGCTTGCCAGTTTTCTATTCTACTATAGAGTCGGCCTGTTAGGGAAATCAGTTATCATTGTCACCCGACACCTCATTCCGTGAGAACAAAACTACCCATCTACCTTGTCTTTTTACTCCTATTGAAATTTTCCCAATCATCGTGTAGAGCAGCTACACTCCTCTTGGGATAATCCAATCAAAGCAACAATCCTTCGTCATAAGAATAGTTTTGTTCTAGTACGCTTCTTATCTAGCTTCCTTGATCGCTTCGAGTACTGCTTCGTAATTTGGTTCTTCTGTGACTTCCGGCACGATCTCTTTGTAGACGATATCTCCATTTCTGTCGATAACGAATATAGCTCTGGCACTTAAGCCTTTTAGTTTATTGTCTGCCATCAAAACACCAAATTCCTTGCTCACCTCTTTGTCTATATAGTCGGAAGCAACGGTCAAATTGTCAATTCCCTCTGTCGAGCAGAAGCGATCTGCGGCAAAAGGCAAGTCCATAGAGACAACAGTGGTTTCACAAATATCCAAATTGTTGACTTCCTGATTGAACCTTCTGGTTTCTGAGGCACAGGTAGCCGTATCGAGTGACGGGACAGTAATAACAAGCTGTATTTTGTCATTTTCTCCACCTATCACAACCTCGCCCAGATCGGTTCCGGTAGCCACTACAGTAGGCGCTTTATCCCCTACCTTTACTTCATTTCCTGCCAGTTTTACGGGAGTACCGTTAAGCATCGTTGCTTGCATAGTTTATCCTTTTTGCAAATTTTAACATTATTTTCATATATTTACTTAATCTGGAAGTGAAGGTTTCAGCCTGGGACCGCTGGATGTAGGATATAGAAACAATCACCTCCAAAAGATAGCCAAAGATGAGATGACGATACAGCAAAGTGAGATTTTATAAAATGTAAAGTTTGTTTGTTCTATTGAGGTGAGCTGTCCATCGCGGCGCTCGGATCAATATTGATAAATCTAGGAGACGAAACCGAGTGTTTCGCCCCGGGGTGTGACAGTGACCTGCCCGATTTTGTTGTAGGGCAGTTGCCTGGATTACCACTTTCTGATGAGTGCATGGCAAGTCATACATTGATTTTGCATTCTTCTATATGTATCCAGAACTCTGTTTCTGTTCTCTTTTCTGAAGGCTATGAGGATATCATCCGAGAGCTTTGCGATGGCCAATGCCTGTGTTGCAGAATATTGTTTTGCTTTGAAACTGCTGCCGTTTTCGTTCTTGATATCAAATGAACTGATATCTTTGGTATTGAGCTTGATCTCTTCTACACCCTTGGCAACAATGCTCTGATCGTTGTACATCATACCTTTTTGGATGGTAGCCATGGCACTTACCAGGTTCGACATCGTTTGTGTTTGTTTGGTTTGATTCGCATCATCCGCACAGGCAAGGCCCCAAACCAACAGTGGTAACAATATAATTTTTTTCATATGAAAATCCTTTAATAAAATAGTAAGATTTAAAATTATAGTATAGATTGAATAAATAGAATATTAATTTATATTGAAAAATTATAAAATTTTAAAAATTATCTCTATATATGATCATTGCATCCCCTATAAGCTATTCTTCGGTTTCCTGCGTCCCATCAGCTGCCTGACTTTTTTGCCCAGTATACGAGTATATCCGTCATAATCCCTCAGATAGTATTGATTTTTCCCTGTACATCCCTTCACTGCATAGGCCACAAGATGCTCATCGAAGCGGAAGCAGGTTTCGATCTCATCGTATAGATGAAACCCATCCAGTTCACTGCCAAAGAGTGCATAAAATATGGCATCCGCATCACCGATCCCATGATCGCCAAAGACGCCGTAGGTCGGCACAGCATAGACGAAGGCCATCGGACTGTCGATATGCTGATCTCTTTTGTACAGATCGCCGGCTTTGGGCCATCCCTTGTCTCTGGCATAGCCCTCTGTGCCCATGATGAGCTTGACATTTGGAGGGAGATGGTTTACTGCATACCTGGCAGACTGCCGTACACCCATCCTCGCTCCGAGGTTCGTCTCGGGCTGGTGATCGAGCAGGGGCCTTCCAGTGGAGACGACGACCTGCTTGATCTTCTGGGCTATCAGTTTTTTGCCTTGACAGTAGTGTGTCTCCTTCAGGAGTGCTGCGAGATTATCCAGGTGGCCGCCTACGACATAGGAGATATTACCATCATATTTTTGTAGTGTCTCGCAGAGTATCTTGGTGATATCTTCTCTTTTGGAGTCAGGGATGCCATCATTGTCAAATTGGGAGATATCTTTTTTGCTGCCGAGATATGCCGATACCGTCTTGGGATAGGCGAAGGTTGCTTTGTCTGCTTCCTCTCTGGTGTCGGCATGGTGGTTGATCCCTATTTTGAGATCGTTGCCGTAATATCTCAAAACAGACTGATACATCAGCCCGGCTCTGTCGTTGAGGTCTCGCCCGCTGATCGCCACTGCTATGAGCTTGCCGCTGCAGTCCGCATCCAGCGTCAGAGCCGTCACCAGTGTCGGTACCCAGTCCGGATCATGATGGTCATTATCCAGGATAAAACGTGGAGCGTTGGGACATCGCTCTGCCGCCGCAGCATTTGAAGATTTGATAGCCGGGTCAGAAGCAGCCGGGAGAGCCGTTGCCAAAACAGCTCCTGACTGCGCTGCTGACGGCGCGTATCCTGATAGCAGGATCAGCGTGGTAGAGAGTATTTTTTTCAGAGTATTGTGCAACATGGTGGCTCCTTTGTACTTTATATTGACAATCTTAGCTGAATTTTGTTTGTCTATCGATGATTGGTTTTTGTCTACATTGAGATAAAAATAGGCTATCATGACAATCATTTTGAGACAAGCAATACAACAGGAGCAATAATGGCGAAAAAATACGGTGTGACTCCCTGGGGAGCGGAGCTGCTGAGGGTACTCGAGAGAAAGACGGACTACGGTAGATTGAGCAGGGGTAAAACCTATGCCAATACCGGCAAAGTCTATGATGTTACGATCGAAGGCAATCGCATCGCAGCCAAAGTCAGGGGGAATTACAGTCCCTACTATCGTACGAGTATGACCTTCACGCCCTTCAGTGAGATGGAGATCGGCAAGATCAGGAAGATACTGGATGACAATCCCCTCATTCTGGCGTCGATTATGAATGGAGAGTTGCCTGAGGCACTCCTGACCAAGCTCTTGGAGGCGGGGGTATCGCTCTTCAGGGACTTCGAGATGCAGTGTGACTGTCCCGACTTTTGGGGTGGATTTGCTTGCAAGCACATCGCCGGGCTCTACTATATCGCCGTGAGCGAAATGGACAAAAATCCCTTCATCCTCTTCTCGCTTCGCGGCTTTGATCTCGTCAAAGCGTATGGCATCGAAAAAGAGATCATCATCACGTACCCCTTGTCGCTCACGCCTTACCGTGAAGCAGAGGTCAGTAGGAAAGACCCGGAGATCATCAAACTGCCCGATACCGCCCCCTTCATACTCTCGATGCTGAGTTCTCATCCGCCTTTTGCACCGATCGATTATCGGGAGGTGATGGAAGAGTTTTACAAAAAGGTACCTCGAGCTCTGGCACAGACAATTTCACCGCTGCAGAGTGAAGCGATCGACGGGATCGAACGCTTACTGCAAAATGCTGAATACCGATTCACTTTGGAACATATCGTCTATGGCAGTCATTTCAGGGTTGACAATCCTCTGCTTGCGGAGTCGAAGCAGCTTTTCGACGGCCTTGATGCTGTTTTTGATGATAAGGGAATGGTGATTGCGCCACTGACACTTGCCAGGCTCTTCCTCTCTTTCGAAGATACGAACGGGAGTCCGGGCTATCGCTATCTTTTCTTTCTCTTCCGGGTTGCCTACCTGATGATAGCGTCCAAAGCGTTCATTCCGATGGTGATCGAGGAGAAGAAGAAGTTGATCATCGCCTACCGGCCGCTTCACTCGATTCCTGAAGTGCGCAAGCAGCTGAGTGAGCTCTCCGGACTCGCACCCAAAATAGCCAAAGCAAAAAGAGAGCATCTCGACCAATCCAGCGCGACTGAATCGATACTCTCTGCTGTGATGAGCGACTTTGTGCTGCAGATGAAGTTTAGGCACAAAAAATTGAAAAACAATCCGCCGGATATTTCACTGAGCTTTTTTGAGGGAAAGGCACTGAAGATCAGCAGTTTCGAGGAGAGCAATCTCGCTGCATCAGTTTATCATTACTTCGCCGTTTTTGATATTATCAAAAGCCAGTATCGCTACAAAATCTATATCGATAGAGAGGAAGAGTACACGCTGACGATCAAGGTACAGCACAAAGAGAAGGAGTATCCGCTCAGTCAGAGCCTGAAAGTGCTGAAGAGAATGGAAGTACTCAAATTCATCGCATTTCTCAACGCTCATCTGCCCGAAACAAGCACGCTTCTGAAGGAGGCATCCATAGAGCTCTCCAGAGAGAAACTTGAAACCTTTCTGCTGAACACTTCGACGATCATCGCCAATCTCGGTATCGATATCATCCTCCCCAGAGAGCTCAAAAACCTCCTGCGCCCCAAGCTGACGCTCAAAGCCAGCAGCAAATCAAAAAACCTGCAAAGCTTTTTTGACCTCAGGTCGATGCTGGAGTATGACTGGCAGATCGCCATCGGTGACCAAACGATCTCTGTGGAGGCGTTCGAAAAGCTAGTCGAAGAGGGCAGGGAGCTGATCGAGTTCAGGGATCACTTTGTCGTCATCTCCCCTGAGGAGGCCAAAAATATCTTCGCTCAGATCAGGCGAAAGCAGCGCATGAGCAGTTTTGAAGTGCTGCAGGCGAGCCTGAACGGTGAAGCTTTCCTGACTGAAGAGCTCCAGGCATTTATCGATAAGCTGTTCACTCCCAGAGAGATCACTGTTCCGGGTACCTTGCAGGCTGAACTGCGTGCCTATCAGGAGCGGGGCTTCGCGTGGAATATCAACAACCTGCTCAACGGCTTTGGTACGATTTTGGCCGATGATATGGGCCTGGGAAAGACGATCCAGGCGATCGCGACCATCCTCTATCTCAAAGAGAGCGGTTTCATCAAGAAAAAAGTATTGATCGTCGTACCGACATCCCTGATCAACAACTGGGAGAATGAACTGGATAAATTTGCCCCCACACTGACATATGACACATACTACGGACTGAATCGGACGATCGAGGATGCCGATATCGTGATCACGACGTACGATATTGTCCGAAGGGATCTGGAGAAGCTCAAAAAAGAGAAGATCGACTGCCTCATTATTGATGAAGCCCAGAAGATCAAAAACCCCGGCACCGAAACCACCAAAGCGGTCAAATCGATTAAGGCCAAATACAAAATCGCACTGAGCGGTACGCCGGTCGAAAACAATCTCGCTGAACTATGGAGTCTCTTCGACTTCGCACTGCCCCGCTATCTCAAGTCTCTGGGTGATTTCAGCAAGACCTACGCCAAAGCGATCGAGATCGAAAAAGATGCCTGCAAGACTGAGCGGCTCAGAAAGATCACTGCGCCCTTTATGCTTCGACGGCTCAAAACAGACAAAGCCATCGCGCCCGATCTGCCCGAAAAGATCGTCGTGGACGAATACTCGACTATGACCAAAGAGCAGGCAGCGCTCTATCAAAGCGTCGTCGACGAGAGTCTCGAAGCGATGGCGGATGAGGAGAAGAAAGGGGCGCTGGTGCTGAAGCTCATCGTCTCCCTCAAGCAGATCTGCAACCACCCGCACAACTATGACAAAAAGAGCCCCATCGATGCGAAGCGCTCCGGCAAAAGCCAACAGCTCATCACCCTGCTCGACACGATCCTTCAGCGGGATGAGAAAGTGCTGATCTTCACCCAGTATACTGAGATGGGAGATATCCTCGTCAAAATGATCAAAGAGGAGCTCCTCACGACGCCGCTCTATCTCAAAGGTTCGCAGAGCAGGAAAAAACGTGATGAGATTGTAGCGCGTTTCCAGAACGATGTTCAGCACAAGATCTTCATTCTTTCTCTCAAGGCGGGCGGCGTCGGACTCAACCTGACGGCCGCCAATCACGTCATCCATTATGATCTCTGGTTCAATCCCGCCGTTGAGAATCAAGCCACCGACCGTGCCTTCCGGATCGGCCAGACAAAAAATGTCACGGTGCACCGCTTCATCACCAAAAACAGTTTCGAAGAGAAAATCGACAAAATGATCAAAGCCAAGCAGAAACTCTCCGACCTGAGTGTCACCGTCGGGGAGAGTTGGCTGGCAGAGATGGACAGAGGGGAGTTGAAGGAGCTTTTTGGGTAGGTGCTTACCTGGTGTGGTAATAAACAAAGGATTATGAGACTTGTTGCTAGTCTCTGTATACTCATATTTCATCTATCGTGTAGTGGCATCACACAGGAACCATGGTATAGTTTTGAAATAATAGTGCTCTCAGGCAGAAAGGTGTGTAGGGTGAAACGAAT
>JANTGA010000032.1 GCA_024763175.1 Sulfurovum sp. | reverse complement strand
CGCAGGCTCATGACGACATCGACTCGGTCGAGTACATCTTCGAGCCGCTCGTATTGGGGGAGCTTGCTCTGGGGCATGAAGGGTTTGGGTGCGATGAGGATCACATGCATCCCCATACGTTCAAAGAGTCTGATCCCGGAACTGGCGACTCTGGAGCTGATGATATCGCCGACAATCGCAATCGTTTTCCCTCTGACATCTCCGAAGTGCTCCTGCATCGTAAAGAGGTCGAGCAGTGCCTGTGTCGGATGCGCATAGTTCCCCGCGCCGGCATTGATCACGGAGGTGAGCTCCATCTGCGCAAGTTGCCCCGGCGTCTCGTTCTCAGCGTGCCGAATGATGACACCGTCAGGCTCCATTGCACAGAGATTGGCGAAAGTATCTTCGAGTGTCTCACCCTTCTTGGTCGAGCTTCTGGAGGGGTCGAGATGCACGACTGACGCACCCATCCTCTTGGCAGCGACTTCAAAAGAGCTTCGGGTGCGGGTAGAGTTCTCAAAAAAGAGAGTAATGAGCAGTTTGTCCCGCAGCAGCGCAATGGGTTTCTGTGATTTGAATGTGGCTGCATCGTGCAGAATATCGGCGATCTGTCTGTCGCTTAGATTGGTGGTATCGATAAGATGCTGCATGGATTGGCCTTTGTCACATTATTTGGGGCTATTATAGCAAACGCTTAGGAAAAAAGGGATAAATAGCGATCGGTGTAGCGCTCCAGTCCCTCCTGAACCGACCACCACCCGGGATAGACAGCATCATAAAACGGCTGTGTCACTTTGGGAAAATCATCCTTATCTTCAAAGAGGTTCACACACCAGTCAAAGTCAATTTCTCTGGATTTCAATGCTTCGATGGAGAGCAGTGTCTCATTGATGCATCCCAGTCGGCTCGGAGTGACGAGCAGGATTTTGGCATTGAGCTTTTTTGCCAGGTCGATCATCATAAAGTCCCGGGTGATCGGTACCATCAATCCCCCGGCACCTTCGACAATGAGTAGATCGCAAGATTGGGCGAGTTCATCAATCTTTTCTAGAATGGTGCCAATGCGAATAATTTGCTGCGTATCAGCACAAAAGGGTGCCGCGGGGAGTGAAAAAGTATAGGCGGTGATGTCGGTGGGGGTGAGTGATTCAAAGGCGGGATTGACGCTCTGGCAAGTCTTTAGTAGTACGGTCGCATCGACTGGTGTGTCGACGACACCGGTTTCGATGGGCTTGCAGATGCCTATGCGAAGCTTGCGTCGGGAAAAGGCTTGAATGAGCTGTAGTGTGGTGTAGGTTTTGCCGACATCAGTACCTGTGGCAGTTACAAAAAGAGTTTGCACGTGTAATTCCTTGAAATTTTTGTATAATCATAGTAAGATAGTAGCATAAAATATAAAAAACAAAAGGAAAACATTGCCAAAAGTTAATGAAGAGGTTGAAGTTGATCTCGTGCTGAAAGAGCCGGAGATGTACCGGGTACTTTTGCACAATGATGACTATACCAGTATGGATTTTGTCGTAGAGATACTAATGAAAATATTTCATAAAAATTATCAGGAGGCGGAGAAGATCATGATCCGTATTCACGAAAAAGGCAGTGCCATCTGCGGTGTCTATAGTTATGAAATTGCACAAACCAAAGCGGAGCAGGTCAAACGGCTCGCCAAGCAAAATGAGTTCCCGCTGCTTGCAACGATTGAAAAGGATGCATAGATGATCAGTATTGCACTGAATGATGTTTTTAAGAGGTCGGTAGAGTTTGCCAAGGAGAGCCGGCATGAGTATTTGACACTTGAGCATATTTTCTGGTCCATTCTCCAGAGTGATGAGGGGCGTTATCTGCTCCAAACGCTGGACGTCGATCCCGACACGTTGACGGAGGGAATTGTCAAGCATATCAATACGACGATGCCTTCACTGAGTGAAGCAGTCGAACCATTCGAGACGGTTGCACTCTCCAGGGCGATCAACGATATGATGACACAGATACACAGTTCGGGGCGCAAAGAGGCGACGATAGGCGATATGCTCGCGGCGATTTTTTTGCAAAAGCACTCCTATGCTGTCTATCTGATGCGAAGAGAGGGAATCGATCGTGTCGATATCCTCGAAGTGATTTCGCACCAGCATAGCGATACACCTGTCAAAGAAAAAGAGAAGAAGCAGGAGACAGCCCTCGATCAGTTCACGCTGGAGCTGGTAGAGCTCTCCCGGACAGGCAGGATCGATCCGGTCATAGGGCGGGAGCATGAAATCGAGCGGGTGATGCAGACACTTTGCCGCAGAAAGAAAAATAACCCCCTTCTGGTCGGAGAAGCCGGGGTGGGCAAGACTGCGATCGCCGAAGGGTTGGCACTGAGAATCGCTGAAGATGACGTGCCGGCTGTACTGAAAGAGTCGAAAATCTTTGCACTCGATATGGGGGCACTGGTCGCGGGGACGAAGTACCGTGGCGATTTTGAAAAGCGACTCAAACTGATCCTCAAAGAGCTTCAGGAGGTCGACAAGGCAGTACTGTTCATCGATGAGATTCATACGATGGTCGGTGCGGGGAGTACCAGCGGCGGCAGTATGGATGCTGCCAATATCCTCAAACCGGCCCTGGCACGGGGGGATATCAAGTGTATCGGTGCGACGACGTATGCAGAGTACCGAAACTTTTTTGACAAAGACAAAGCCCTCTCTCGCCGCTTTGCCAAGATCGATGTGGAAGAGCCCAGCATTGCAGATACGATGCTGATCCTCAAGGGTATCCGCCATAAATATGAAGCATACCATTCGATCGTCTTCAGTGATGAGGCGCTGCAGAGTGCGATCGATCTCTCTGTCAAGTATCTGCATGACCGCTTCCTGCCGGATAAGGCGATGGATATCATCGATGAGGTGGGTGCGCATTTTATGCTGCGGGGCAAAGAGGGTGTCACCGTAGTACCCAAAGATATCGAAGAGAGTGTCTCCAAGATGCTCAAGCTGCCGTCGACCGTTATCGGTACGGATGATACACGCAAGCTCAAAACATTGGAAAAAGAGCTCCAGAAAAAGATCATCGGGCAAAATCATGCGATCAGTGCTCTTGTGCAGTCGATCAAGCGATCCTACGCAGGACTCAATAAGCCCAACTCTCCTGTCGGAAGCTTTCTCTTTGTCGGCCCGACGGGAGTGGGGAAAACAGCACTCGCCACAGAGCTTGCAGAGACGATGCATGTCCATTTCGAACGTCTCGATATGAGTGAGTATATGGAGAAGCATACGATCAGCCGCCTGATCGGGTCTCCGCCGGGCTATGTCGGCTTCGAGCAGGGAGGTCTGCTCACCGAGATGATCAAAAAGCATCCGCATACGGTACTGCTTCTCGACGAGATCGAAAAGGCACATCCTGATATCATGAACATCCTCCTGCAGGTGATGGACGGCGCGAAACTCACAGACAACAACGGGATGGTAAGTGATTTTAAAAATGTCGTTTTGATCATGACATCCAACATCGGCACCAAAGAGGCGAATGTGATGGGCTTCACCAAGGATCAATCATCCAAAACAGAGAATGCTCTCAAAGATTTCTTTACACCTGAGTTTCGAAACCGTCTGAGTGCCACGATCACCTTCGAGCCGCTTTCACTGGAGACACTCATCGCGATCGTTGATCGTGAGCTGGAGAAACTCAATGCACAGATGGCCGGCAAAAAGATCACTATCAAGGCCAGCAAAGATGCGAAGCGTCATCTGGCAGAAGAGGGCTACGACGAACGCTATGGTGCCAGACATATCGCCCGGGTGATCGATGAGCAGATCAAAGAGCCGCTGACGGATGAGATCCTCTTCGGAGCGCTGCAAAAAGGCGGCAGCGTGAAAGTGGGCTTCGTGAAGGGCGCATTGACTTTTTCTTTCAAAGGTCGCTAAATTGGCATCGATTTTTGATGAGGATTGTCTGATCCCGCCCCTGAGGAGCGATATGACCTTTCCCAATCCCCGGTATGCTGCCACAGAAGGCCTTCTGGCTTATGGCGGAGATCTCTCACCCAGCCGTCTGCTGACGGCGTATCGCAAAGGGATCTTCCCCTGGTACAATGAGGATGATCCGATCCTCTGGTGGTCTCCTGACCCCAGACTAATACTCTACCCCAAAGATTTCAAAGTGCGTAAATCGTTTAGGCGTGTCCTGCGCAATGGTAATTTTACTGTTACATTTGATCATGCCTTTGAAGAGGTGATCCGTTTGTGCGGAACCGTACCCAGAGAAGGTCAGAAGGGCACATGGTTGATAGAGGATATGCAAGAGGCTTATAAGGAGCTCCACAACATGGGCTTTGCGCATAGTGTTGAAGTCTACAGTGAAGAGGTACTGGTAGGCGGTCTCTACGGGATAGCAATGGGAAAAATATTTTTTGGAGAATCGATGTTCTCGCTGAAAAGTAATGCATCAAAAGTTGCCTTTAAGGCACTAAGTGATGTTTTAGGCTTGAGAGGCTATGATTTTATTGATTGCCAGGTTGTAAGTGAACATCTTGTGCATTTGGGAGCGTCTGTTGTTTCGCGTGACAGTTTCTTGGATGGACTCGGAAAGGGTTTGGAAAAGCCCAGTGATTTGGGTTCCTGGCAAGATTTTAAATGGGAGTACGGTAATGCTAAAGAATGATATAGGCTTTTCAATTTGGTTGGATTTTATCGAACGGGATTTTTTGAAAAATGAATTTTCAAAGCTGCTGGAGAAGGGCGTGGTCAAGGGGGCAACCAGCAATCCTTCTATTTTTGCCTCTGCGATTGCGACATCCAATGCATATCGAAAGCAATTGGAGAGACTGAAAGGCAAAACACCCAAAGAGAAGTATGAAGCGCTGGCCATTGAAGATATCAAGATGGCGGCACAAGCCCTTTTCCCCTGTTACGAAGCGGGAAGAGATGGCTATATCAGTATGGAGGTTGATCCCTTTTTGAGCCACGATGCTGAGGGTACGGTAGCAGAAGCCAAAAGATTGTTTGCTGCAATTGATGAACCCAATGTGATGATCAAAGTACCGGCGACCAATGAGGGCTATGTGGCTATGGCGGAATTGATGAGTACCGGTATACCGGTGAATGCTACGCTGGTCTTTTCTCCGAAGCAGGCGAGACAGTGTCTCAATGCGATGAAGCATGGACTTGATGTCTTTGAAAACAGCGGTGGACGCAGAGCTGAGGGGGTGATCTCAGTTTTTGTGAGCCGCTTTGACCGTCTGCTTGATCCCGTCCTTGAAGAGAAAGGGGTCAAGCCCGGACAGACAGGCATACTGAATGCAGCCAAAATCTATAACATCGTGGAACATAACCATACGCCGGGCATCCGTACACTCTTTGCAAGTACCAGTGTCAAAGGAGATCATCTTCCTGCTGACCATTATATCCGTGAGCTGCTTGCACCCCACGCTGTCAACACAGCTCCCCTGGCAACCATAGAGGCTTATCTGAAAGATCCTGAAACAGAGCCGAAACTGCCGACTCATATCAATGAGATCAATGCCTATTTCGACTTGCTTGAGAGCAAAGGAGTCGATATGGAGAGTATCTATGAGAAGCTTTCGCGCGAGGGCCTGGAAGCATTCAGGCAGGATTTTTCGGCCATACTCGAAAGTTTGAAGTAGAGAAGCCTTGGAAAAGCGGCTCACTGCCTATCTCCAAAGCCTCAAGGCCAACAAGGGGAGCGATCTGCACCTCAAAGCCGGCGCAACTGTCCGTTTGCGGATCAACGGATCACTCAGGATTTTGGGCAATGAGCGTGTATCAGCCGAAGAGGTGCTGCAGTTGGCAAGAGAGATTTTGACAGAAGAGCGCTTCGCCTCGCTGGAAAAGGATAAAAGCCTTGACTTTACCTATGTGCTGGATGAAAAGAGCCGATTTCGTGTCAACTTCTTCCATCAGATGGATGGCTACAGTGCTGTTTTTCGTATCATTCCGGTCGATATCCCAAGTATCGAAGCGCTCAAGCTTCCCGAAGTGATCAAAGATTTCACGGAGTTCCAGCGGGGGCTTGTGTTGGTGACAGGTGTGACGGGAAGCGGCAAATCCACGACCCTTGCAGCCATGCTTGACCGGATCAATGAGCATGAGAAAAAGCATATTATTACGATCGAAGACCCCATCGAGTTTGTCCACAAAGATAAAGGTTGTCTGGTCAACCAGCGATCGATCGGTCAGGATGCACTCTCTTTTGGCGATGCACTCAGGGGTGCACTGAGAGAAGATCCGGATATTATCCTGGTGGGGGAGATGAGAGACCTGGAGACGATCGATATCGCGATGCATGCTGCTAATACCGGCCACCTTGTTTTCTCAACACTGCATACCCTGGATGCCAAAGAGACGATCGATAGGATCATCGGTATTTTCCCGACTGCAGAGCAAAATCGCATCCGGGCATCACTTGCTTCTGTGCTGGAAGGAGTCATCTCTCAGCGTTTAGTTGAAACAGTAGATGGCGGCCGTATAGCAGCGATAGAAATCCTCAAGAAGAGTGCCAGGATCGAACAGCTCATTTTGGAAAATCGTGACTACGAAATACTCGACGCGCTCTTTGAGGGGAAAGATATCTATGGCACGCAGACATTTGATCAGGCGCTGATCGATCTCTATGAACAGAAGTGTATCAGCGAAGAGGTGGTCATGCAAAATGCCACTAGCCCCTCCGATATGAAACTGAAACTTCAGGGTATCGGCAAGGGGTCTGTCAAAGTCAATAAAGAACTCTTGCCGGAAGCAGATGACATCTTCGAATTCAAAGATGAAGAGGAGGAGCACTGAAGCCTCTTTTAGAAAGTATTCAGTCTTTATCGGCTATAATCCACCCTTTATTTTATACAAAGGAAGACAATGTTAGAAGGTTTTATTAGAGAGAGTATCGGAAAAAGCAATGCAAAAAAGCTTAAAAGAGATGGTTATCTAATCGCTAACATCTATGCCAATGGCGTGAAAAATATTCACGCGGCATTTAAAAGCGGTGAGTTTATCAGAACAGTGAGAAACAAGGAAACGTTTGCTTTTCCTGTCAAGGTGGGAGAGAGTGAGCTGAATGTCGTCGTTCAGGAGTATCAGCTTCATCCTGTCAACGGAGATATCCTCCACGTTGATCTCAGAGTAGCCATTCCCGGCCAAGTGACCAACTATCTCGTGCCGGTCAAGACGACAGGTGTGGCCAAAGGGCTGAAAAACAAAGGTGTTTTGATTGTCTCCAAGAGAAGATTGAAAGTGAGAGGCGCGATCGAAAATATACCGCATAACTTTACCATTGATGTGACTGATCTCGACAGAGATGAATCAATCTTGGTAAGAGATCTTGAAACTCCTGAAAATTGCAAGTTGATGGATAGACCAGATGTTGCTATCTGTGGTGTGATCAAAGCGAAATAGATGATACTTTTCGTCGGTCTGGGTAATCCTGGTGTCCGTTACGAAAAGAATCGTCACAATATCGGATTTCGGGTGATCGATGCACTTGTCGAGCACTACGGAGCCCGCGATATATCCAAAAACGCTTTTCATGGCGAACTCTTCAAGTCCAATGAACTTCTTTTTTTGAAACCCACTACTTTTATGAACCTCTCGGGAAAAAGTCTACAGATGGTCAAGCAGTTTTATAAAGTTGAACTGGATGATATCATCGTCATTCATGACGATCTGGATCTTCCCTTCGGTGCTGTGCGTTTCAAAAAGGGAGGCGGCCATGGCGGCCATAATGGCCTCAAATCAATCGACAGTATGGTCGGACAGGGCTATATCCGTGTCCGTATGGGGATCGGTAAACCTCTCTACAGGTCACAGACGGCAGACTATGTCCTGGAAGATTTTTCTCCTGAGGAGAGTAAGCTCCTGGATCGCTGGATCGGGCATGTTTCGCATGCGTGTTCTCTGATACCCCATGAAGATTTGAATACCATCAAGTCAAAACAGAGCTTAAAATCAATTCAAAGTTTTTCATCATGAGTTATCTGCGACCCAAACTCTATTTTCGGTATTTGGCAAAGCACTATTTTATCAATTTTGTTGCGTTGCTCCTGGGGCTCTCGCTCGCATTTGCGATGATCGATTATTTTCAGCATTCGCAGCAGCTTCAATTTTCCTCGAACTATCTGATCCTCTATCTTTTTTTGATGTGGCAGGAGGCATTGGCACAGCTCTATCCTATTGCGATCGTTTTTGCCGGGATTATGACACTGGTAGCCCTCATCAAGAGCAGCAACATGGTCGTCCTGTATAGTTTTGGCTATACAAAACGACAGCTTTTTCTCCCTTTTCTTGCGGTTGCCACGATGATTTATCTCACTTTTATCGCGCTGCACACTACAGAGTTTTCTTATGCCAAAGATAAAGCGCAGGCGATGCTGGAAGATGGTATGCGTGCCTATGCAGTGAGCGATCTCTTTTTTATCTATGAGGGGGATTTTGTTTATGCCAAGACACTCGATCCCATCAAGAAAGAGATGACAAAAGTAACACTCTTCAAATTGTCTGGGAATGACCTTCTCTATACGATTCACGCGGAAGAGGCAAAATTTGACGGAGAAGCTTGGAAAGCAAAAAATATTGTGATCAAAAGATTGGTTTACGATGAGAATGGCCTCAAGCGCTATACTGTGGAAAAGCAGGACAGGCTTTCGACACTGGTAGGATATAAACCAAAAATGATCGAGTCGATTTATGAAGGAAAAGCACTCAATATCATCGATGCAAACCATGCCTGGAGGCTTCTGAGTAAGCAAAATCTCAATACAAAAAAGTTGAGATCTTCGTTGAATAACAAAGTGATCTTTCCACTCTTTTCGATCGGCTTACTGCTTCTTATATTTTTCAAGATGCCGTTTCATGCCAGATACATGAATCTACCTGTTGTCCTTTCCGTTTCATTGGGGGTGACATTTCTGGTTTGGGGTTTGCTTTTTGCGCTCAATCAGATGGGGAACAACGGTGTAGTCTCCCCGGAGTTTGCGATACCGCTTCCTGTCGCCCTGATCCTGCTCTATGCCGTCTATATCTACTTCAGGGGCAAAGAGACGATCTGATCCGCATGCAGATCAGCGTAAGAGCAAGATACGGTACTAACCAAAAATAATGCAAGTTTTGGATAAAATCCTCTTTTAGCCGGAAATAGATTTCAGCAATATTATTATCTATTCTGGGTTAAAGCAATAAGATTTCAGGAAACAGTGTATGAAAATTGACCTAAAGAGTTTGACGCAAAAGTATGATACGCCTCTATATCTCTATGATTTTGATGAAATGACGACACGTTACGAGGAGCTCAAGGAAGCCTTTGAGGGGCATAAATCTTTGATCTCTTATGCCGTCAAAGCCAACTCCAATCTTGCCGTGATTCGCCATTTGGCACAGATGGGTGCAGGGGCAGACTGTGTCAGTATCGGTGAAGTCAAGCGTGCATTGACGGCGGGTGTTGAACGATACAAGATTATCTTTTCGGGTGTCGGCAAGCGGGATGAAGAGATAGAAGAGGCGCTCAAAAGGGATATCTTGATGCTCAACCTGGAGAGTGAAGCAGAGATGAAGCGTGTAGAGCTGGTCGCAAAAGAGTTGGGCAAAGAGGCACGTATCTCGATCCGTGTCAACCCCAATATTGACCCCAAAACGCACCCTTATATCTCAACCGGTCTGCACGAAAACAAGTTTGGCGTAGAGATCGATATGGCGAAACGAATGTATATCTATGCCAAAAAGTCTGCCCATCTCAATCCGGTCGGGATACACTTTCATATCGGCTCACAGCTGACTGAACTTGACCCGATCAGAGAGGCGAGCATGATCGTCGCGGATCTGGTACGCAACCTTCGGGCGATCGATATCGACATCAAATTTTTTGATGTGGGTGGCGGCTTGGGTGTCGTCTATAAAGATGAAACGACCATCTGTCCCCGAGACTATACCGAAGTCATTTTCGAAGCGACCAGAGGGCTGGATGTGACACTGCTCTGTGAGCCTGGACGCTACCTGATGGCCAATGCAGGAGAGCTGGTGACACGGGTACTCTACGAAAAAGAGAATGCAGGAAAGCGTTTCGTTGTTGTGGACGCAGCGATGAATGATTTGATCCGTCCCAGCCTGTACGACGCCTATCACAACATAGAAGCAGTGAGAATGGGGAAGCGGGATGCAGGGAAAGCGTCTGAAAAAAATGTACCTGCCGATGTCGTGGGGCCGATCTGTGAAAGCGGAGACTTTTTTGGAAAAAATGTCAATCTGCCTCCCCTGGAGCATGATGATCTTCTGGTGATCCACAGTGCAGGAGCGTATGGTTTTACAATGGCAAGCAATTACAATACCCGCAGTCGTGCTGCTGAGGTCGCCATAGTAGGCGGCGCAGACCACTGTATCCGAAAAAGAGAAAGCTTTGAAGATCAGGTAGCACTCGAATTGGCATGCGATAATAGTTGGCAGAAAAAATAGAAGACTCAGAGAGGGAACCCTATGACACTGGACGAATTGAGAGAAAAAATAGATCAGATCGATGATACCTTGCTAAAGCTCATCAATGAGCGTATGGAGTATGTCCACGCAGTCGGGGCACTGAAAAACAACACCGGTGCACCGATCTACAGGCCCGAGAGAGAACAGGCGATCCTTAACCGTCTCAAAGAAGAAAACAAAGGTCTCTTGACAGATTCTGCCATCGATGCACTCTTTCTGGAGCTCTTTGCGGTTGCCCGAAATCTGGAACTTCCCGAGCGTGTCGCCTATCTGGGGCCCGAAGCAAGCTTCACCCACCAGGCAGCAGAGAGCCGTTTTGGGGCGATGAGCGCTTACCTGCCTATCGGATCGATCAAGGGGGTCTTTCGTGAAGTTGCCAACGGCAAGGCGAAGTTCGGGGTTATTCCGATCGAAAACAGCTCCAATGGTATCGTGAGTGATACAATCCAGTGTCTGAGTCAGTATGATTTGAAAATCATTGCAGAGGTTGTGGTCGAAATTCACCATGTCCTGGCGAGTACTGCGGATGAGCTTCGGAAGATCACGAAGATCTACTCCAAAGATATTGCCTTTGGGCAATGCAGCCAGTTTTTGGAAGATTTTGGCCTTGATGAAGTGGAGCAGGTGCCTGTCGATTCGACAGCGAAAGCAGCAAAACTGGCAGTGCAGACACCCCATAGTGCAGCTATCTGTGCCAGTGTGGCTGCAACGATGTACAACCTGCCTATTCTCTTCAAGAATATTGAAGATGATCATAGTAACAAAACACGGTTTTTTATTGTCAGTGATTTCGACAATACGCCAAGCGGCAATGATAAAACTTCTATTCTGGTCAAACTGCCCAATACGCCCGGGGCACTGGTAGAGTTCCTTAATGACTTTGAAAAAGCACAGATCAATCTGACCAAAATCAAGTCACATATCGTCGAGGGTGTTTCGATCTTCTTTTTGGAGTTCAATGGGCATCGGGAGGATGAGAAGATCCGAAAAATTTTCGAAAAACACCAAGCATCGATCAAGCTGCTTGGCTCTTATGTCAAAGAGACAGACGACATATAATCAACAGTAAGTACAGATCTAAAATGGCGTAAGAAAAAAGGGAAGAGAATGAAAGCAAATAAAGTATTGGACTCGATCAAGAATTATGAGGCAGGAAAACCGATAGAGTTGGTGGTGCGCGAATTTGGTATCGCGCCCGAAGCCGTTGTGAAGCTTGCGTCCAATGAAAACCCGATCGGCACCAATCCTTCTGTGGTGCGGGCCATCACTCAAAGTGCCCACAAAGCACATCTATACCCCGATGACAGTATGTATGAGCTCAAAGAGGCTTTGGCGGCCAAATACAGTGTCTCAGAGCACGAGATCATTATCGGAGCCGGAAGCGATCAAGTCCTGGAGTTTATCGCGCGTGCTTTTCTGGACGAGGAGAGCAGTGTACTGATGAGTCAGGTGACCTTTGCGATGTATGAGATCTATGCCAAACAGATGGGTGCGAAGATCATACGAACACCCAGCTATGAGCACAAGGTAGATGAGTTCATCGCTGCCTACCGGGAGCATCGACCCAAAATCATCTATATCTGCACCCCGAACAATCCAACCGGTGACGTCATCAGCCGGGAGGAGGTGCTCGAGATCATCGAAGCTGTCGATGAGCATACCCTGGTTGTCGTCGATGGTGCCTATATGGAGTATGCCGCAGCCAAAGAGGCACGTCATGCGATCACCCCGAGAGAGATTCTCCGCTATCCAAATGTCATCTATCTGGGAACTTTCTCCAAGGCTTACGGCTTGGGGGGGATGCGTGTCGGCTACGGCATTGCAAACCGTCAATTGATTCAGACACTCACGAAACTTCGTCCCCCCTTTAACATTACGACACTTTCACTATTGGCTGCTATCGAAGCGCTCAAGGATGAGCAGTTTGTAGAAGATTCGATCGCGCTGCACCAGCAACAGATCAGGCGCTACGAGGATTTCGCAGACAAAAACGGGATTCGATATATCGACAGCTATACCAATTTTATCACGTATCTTTTCGATGATCCGCTCAATTCGACAGAGATTGCCAATCGTCTGCTTGAGCAGGGGGTTATCATCCGTGATTTGGCTTCCTACGGAATGAATGCGATCAGGATTACCGTGGGGACAGGAGAACAGAATGATATCTTTTTTGAAAAGTTTTCCGAGGCTCTTGCTTGAGATCCATCAAGGTAGTTCGAGCAGAGAGGGTGAGAGTGAAGCCGTATGTTCCGTACTCTTTTACCCAAAATGAAGATTTTTTAAGTACTATAAGACGACTTGAGCGCCTGCATCGTAAAAACAGCAAGCGTTATGATCCGGACAATGGCGAAAGAGAATGGATTGACTTACCGCGAAGAAGATATTGATTTTGCCAAAAGAATTATACATATTATCGTAAATGAGATGAGCTATGAGCAGTAAAAGAAGAGATATAAAAAGTTGCAGTATTGAAGAACTCAACACAGTGGCCAAAGAGATCAGAAGAAAAATACTCGAAACAGTCAGTAAAAATGGGGGGCATCTGAGCTCAACACTGGGCGCGACAGATTTGATTGTTGCGATGCATCACGTTTTTGATGTTCAGAGTGATCCTTTTATCTTTGATGTCAGCCATCAAGCCTATGCGCACAAACTCTTGACAGATCGCTGGGATCGTTTCGATACACTGCGTCAATTTGGAGGCATCAGCGGCTATACCAAACCCAAAGAATCCCCTTATGACTACTATTGTGCCGGGCATAGCTCCACATCTATTTCTCTGGCAGTAGGAGCAGCCAAGGCGATCGCACTCAAAGGAGAATCACGTATTCCCATAGCTTTTATCGGTGATGGCAGTATGAGTGCGGGCATGGTCTATGAGGCACTCAATGAGTTGGGAGATCGCAAATATCCGGTCATCATCATCCTCAACGACAACGAGATGAGTATCGCCAAGCCGATCGGCGCAATCAGCAAGTATCTTTCTCAGAGTATGGCAAGCCCCTTGTATCAAAAGATGAAGCAGGGGACAGAGAGACTCCTTGAGCATTTTCCCGAAAGCGCTACCTATATGGCGAAAAAATTTGAAGAGTCTTTCCGGTTGATTACGCCGGGATTGCTCTTTGAAGAGTTGGGTATCGAGTATATCGGTCCCGTTGACGGCCATGATATTGAATCCCTCGTCGAAACCATGCAGGTTGCCAAGAGACTCAGAAAACCGGTGATTATTCATGCGCAGACTACCAAAGGAAAAGGCTATGAGATAGCCGAAGGCACCAAGGAGCACTGGCATGGCGTGAGCGCCTTCGACCTCGAAACAGGAAGCTGTGAAGTCAAAAAAAGCTCAGTCAAATCAGCCACTGCTATTTTCAGCGAAACACTGCTCAAGCTTGCAGATGATGATAGGAAAGTTGTCGGTGTGACTGCTGCTATGCCCAGCGGAACGGGTCTTGCAGCAGCGATGGAGAAGTATCCGGATCGTTTCTGGGATGTAGCGATCGCTGAACAGCATGCGGTCACATCGATGGGCCCCCTGGCTAAGGAGGGTTTCAAACCTTTCTGTGCGATCTACTCTACCTTTCTGCAGAGAGGCTATGACCAAGTGATCCATGATATCGCCCTGATGGATCTGGGTGTGGCTTTTGCGATCGACAGAGCGGGTATCGTAGGAGAAGACGGCGAGACACATCAAGGGGTTTTTGATATCTCTTTTCTGCGTGCCATTCCGTCGATGACACTCTTTGCGCCTTATAATGAAACAACAATGCAGTCGGCGATGGCATTCGCCAAAAATTATGAGCATCCCTGTGCCTTCCGCTATCCAAGAGGGGCATTTATGGCAGAAGATTGCGAGAGTGAAGCTTTTGAACTGGGGAAATCAGACCTGCTCCAAGAGGGAGAGTCAGTCCTCTTCGTAGGATATGGCAACGGTGTAGGTCGAGCGATCGAAACAGCAAAACATCTCGACGGCATCGACCCGGGGATTCTGGACCTTCGTTTTGTCAAGCCGTTGGATGGAGAGAAGCTCAAGGTGTTGGCTCAAAGATATTCGCAGTGGTTTGTCTTTAGCGACAGTGCCCGCATGGGCGGTGTAGGTTCTGCCCTGCTAGAGTTCCTGTGCGATGAACAGATAGAGGGTGTAACAGTAACAACTTTTGAATATGAGGATGATTTTATCACCCATGGCAATACGAAACGTGTCGAAGAGTCTCTGGGAATTTTGCCTGAGCAGTTAGCGCTCAAAGTCAAAGAAAACGTCAACAATTAAACATAAAATTAAAAGGATAATCATGCCAAACACGTATATTTTTACAAGTGAATCGGTGACAGAGGGGCATCCCGATAAAATGGCCGACCAAATTTCGGATGCGATACTTGATTATATTATCGAGAGAGATCCCAATGCGCGCGTAGCCTGTGAGACGATGCTGAGCAACGGATTTTGTGTCATTGCCGGGGAACTGAGGACACATACGTATGCACCGATGCAGGAGATCGCCAGAGAAGTGATACGTGAGATCGGATATACAGATGCTTCTTATGGCTTCGACTATCGCAGTGCCGGTGTCCTCAATGGTGTCGGAGAACAGAGTCCCGATATCAACCAAGGGGTTGATCAGAGCAGCGGTGATATCGGAGCAGGTGATCAGGGGCTGATGTTCGGCTATGCCTGCAGGGAAACCGAAGAGCTGATGCCTCTGCCTATCTCGCTGGCACACAAGATCACTGCCAAGCTTGCTCAAGTGAGGAAAAACGGAGTTGTCCCTTTCCTTCGGCCTGACGGGAAGGCGCAAGTGAGTGTCAAATACAGTGACGGGAAGCCCGTGGCTATTGATACGATTGTTGTCTCGGCGCAGCATCATCCGGATGTATCACTCAAAAAGCTGCAGGAAGCAATACTCAACGAAGTGATCAAGGAGGTGATTCCTTCGCATCTTCTTACAGAGGATATCATCTATCATATCAATCCAACCGGACGTTTTGTGATCGGTGGACCACAGGGGGATGCGGGATTGACCGGCCGTAAAATTATCGTGGATACCTATGGAGGCTCCTGTCCTCACGGAGGCGGTGCTTTCTCGGGAAAAGATCCTACCAAGGTAGATAGAAGTGCTGCCTATGCTGCCAGACATGTCGCCAAAAATCTTGTAGCAGCAGGCGTGTGTGATCGGGCTACGATTCAAATCGCCTATGCTATCGGTGTGGTGAAACCTGTTTCGATCTATGTCGATACCCATGGTACCTCTGTGGTCGATGAGGCAAAGATCAATGCATGTGTAGAAGAGCTGTTTGATTTGACACCCAAGGGGATTATCGATTCGCTTGATTTGCTTCGCCCCATCTATCGTAAAACTGCGGCATATGGTCATTTTGGACGAGAAGAGGATCATTTTAGCTGGGAAAAATTGGATCGGGTTGATGAAATTCGATCTTTTCTTGGCGTATAGAACATGCTTTTAAAGAATAATTTAAACAACTTTAGCTATAGTTTTGAGTATTTTGATTTTAAGGAGAATGAATGGCAGTAATAATTACAGATACTTGTATCAACTGTGCGGCGTGCATTGACGAATGTCCGGTAGAAGCGATTGTAGATGAGGATGATAACCCAACGGGTGAAGAGATCTATTATGTCTACCCGGATAAGTGTGTAGAGTGTGTTACTTATCATGATGTACCAGCTTGTGCTGAAGCATGTCCAACAGAAGGTTGTATCCAGTGGGATGATCCTGTAGAGGGTATGCCTGCTTCTGAAACAAGAGGCGAAAAAGGTACTCCAGTCATCGAAGACTAAACCGCAATAGACCTCTCGGGTACTCTCTGAGAGGTTCCCCCTTTCGTGATTAATACTCTTTTAATCTTACTTTAGCTAAAATTCCGCCCTAATACTTCAGCCTAGTGCTATTTATGCCTCAAAATGAAGTAAAAACTATGTGGTTAGGAAATAGAAAATATGGAACAAACATTATCAATCATCAAGCCCGATGCAGTCAAGAAAAACGTCATCGGAAAGATCCTTGCGAGATTTGAAGATGCAGGACTCAGAATTGCAGCAACCAAGAAGATACAGCTAAGCAAAGCTGATGCAGAAGCATTTTATGCGATACACGCCGAGCGACCATTTTTTGGTGAGTTGGTAGAGTTTATGACGTCTGGACCTGTTGTTGTCACCGTCCTCGAAGGCGAAGACGCCATGGCAAAAAACAGAGAGTTAATGGGTGCGACCAACCCCAAAGAGGCAGCCGCCGGTACGATCAGAGCAGATTTTGCAGAGAGTATCGATGCCAATGCCGTTCATGGAAGCGACTCTGTTGAAAATGCAGCCATAGAGATCGCCTTCTTTTTTGCACAGAGAGAGATCAACTAGGTTTCTTCAGAGTGAAGATACGGTTTGAAAAAGTGGGGCAGCTTGCCAAGCCATTCCATGCGGGAAAAGGTGGGGTGGTACTGGAGGGTACTTTGCAGAAGAGCGAGCATCATCGTGTTATCTTGCAAGGGGAAACAAAAGGAAGCATAGCTGTTGCCTGCAATCGTTGTGGAGCATCATTCAACTATGAAATGAGTGACCCGCTCAGATTGACCATCAGTGATAGGATAATCGAATCTAAAGATGATTTGGATATAATCGAGTTTTTAGATGGGGAAATTGATATTTCATTCATTCTTCAAAGCGAGATCAATACGATCAAAAGCGAATATCACTACTGCAAGAAGT
Source organism: Sulfurovum sp. (assembly GCA_024763175.1). Taxonomy (GTDB): domain Bacteria; phylum Campylobacterota; class Campylobacteria; order Campylobacterales; family Sulfurovaceae; genus SZUA-451. The sequence continues at coordinate 3,434 of JANTGA010000032.1, read as the reverse complement.
GTCAGAAAAATGAAGAAGCATTTGAAATGGAATTTTAAGATCACTCTGTTTGCCTGTGGGTGAGCGGATGAGATGATCATAACGTAATACAACAACTTATAAAGGATATACTATGGCAGTACCAAAGAGACGTGTCAGTAAGACAAGAGCAGCAAAGAGAAGAACACATTACAAATTAACACTTCCAAGACCAGTCAAAGATGCTGACGGTACATGGAGAATGCCTCATCATATGAATATGACAACAGGCGAATATAAGTCTTAATGCAAGGCAGACATTCAAAAATCAGAGTTGCCATCGACGCGATGGGAGGGGATTTTGGTCCCGAACCTATCGTAGAGGGCGCCATGCAGGCCCTGAGAGAAAAGGATTATATACCCATTCTCGTAGGCGATAAGGAGGAGATACTCTCACTTCTCCCTTCCAACTTCATGCATAAAATCGAGATTGTTGAGGCATCAGATGTGATCGCCATGAGTGATCAGGCGACAAATGCACTGCGTCGAAAAGAGTCATCGATCTACAAAGCTGTTGAGTTGGTGCGCGACAAGAAGGCTGATGCTGTTGTGTCAGCCGGCCACAGTGGTGCGACGATGACCCTGGCCACGTTACGGATCGGCCGATTGCCACATATCTCCAAGCCTGCCCTGGCAACACTGATGCCAAATTTGGGAGCATCCAAAACACTGGTTTTGGATGTTGGAGCCGTGGTAGACTGTAAGGCTCAAAATCTCTACGAGTTCGGTGCGATGGGTGAAGCGTATGTTGAGAAAATTATGGGCATCAAAAATCCAGAGGTTGGGCTTTTGGCGAACGGCGAAGAGGCAAGCAAGGGCAATGAGCTGACCAAAGAAGCCTTTAAACTTCTAGAGAACCTCGATGGATTTATCGGGAATGTGGAGGGGCGAGATATCTTCAATGGCTCCGTGAATGTCGTTGTGTGTGACGGCTTTACGGGAAATATTCTGCTCAAAGCCAGCGAAGGTGTCGTGACAACCATCTTCAGTATGATGAAGCAGCATATACGTAGATCACTGCCTGCCAAGTTTGGTGCATTGCTGATGAAGAAAAAAGTCTTCACCAACCTCAAAAAACAGGTAGATTACGAAGAGTATGGCGGTGCTCCGCTTCTGGGTGTGGATGGCTGTGCGATTGTCAGCCATGGCAGCAGCAGTGCCAAGGCGATCAAAAATGCTATCTTTCAAGCTATCAGCTATACAAAGTCAGATGTCAATGCGACCATCGAAGAACTTCTAACAGAAAGCAAAAGAGCCTGATCCTCTCTTCCGCTTTTTGTACCAACGATCGTTTCAGGCACCTGCACCAGCCATTTTTCCCTAAACTCTCAATATATTATGGTAAAATACAACTACTTTTGAGTATTTTCAAGTAAGGATATTTATGTCAAATTCTACTCCAGTTTATGCCTCTTTCTGTTCGATCGGCGCATACATCCCTGAAAAAATTTTAAGCAACAGCGATTTGGAAGCTATGGTCGATACGACAGATGAATGGATTGTCAAACGTACGGGGATCAATGAGCGTCATATTGCCGCGGAAGATGAGTATACCAGTGACATGGGGGCCAAGGCAGCGGAAAAAGCGATAGCCAGAGCAGGCATCGAAAAAGAGGAGGTTGACTTGGTGCTTTGTGCTACTGTCACACCCGACTATTTCAATATGCCGTCAACCGCCTGTATCATTTCAGACAAGCTGGGCATCAAAAATGTGCAGGCTTTCGATATTTCGGCTGCGTGCAGCGGATTTGTCTACCTTCTCTCGGTTGCCAAGGCGTTTATCGAGTCAGGAATGAAAAAAAATATCCTGATCATTGGGGCGGAAAAGTTTTCCTCTATTGTGGATTATACCGATAGAGGTACGTGTATCCTCTTTGGAGACGGTGCCGGTGCTGCGATCATCTCTGCAACGACTGACAAAACAGAAGGATTTGTCGATATCCATGCCAGTGCAGATGGTGCATATGCTGATTTTCTGGTGACTCCTGCTCCCGGCTCAGTCCATCCTGCCAGCCAGAAAGTGATCGATGAGGGGCTCAACTTTGTCCAGATGAAGGGGAATGAAACCTTCAAGCTGGCCGTGAAAACGCTTACCAGGGATGTGGTTGAGATATTGGAAGACAATGGCATCAAAGCCGAGGAGATACCGCACTTCATCCCGCATCAGGCTAATTATCGGATCATCAAAGCCGTAGGAGATGCTCTGAAGATGACGTCAGAACAGGTCGTGCTGACAGTTGGAAAATATGGGAATACTTCAGCAGCCTCCATCCCGATGGCGATCAACGACATCTATGAGTCGGGCCGCCTGAAGCAGGGAGACCTGATGCTTCTCGATACCTTTGGCGGCGGATTGACATGGGCGAGTGCCCTCCTGCCCTTTGCCGGCAAAAAAGCTTAAAACCGGAGCGCTAAACCTTCTTTTTGACCCTCACCTTTTTGGGGTCAAAAAGATTGAGTACCTCTTTGATCATCGTCTCTTCGAGGATATTGGAGGCTTCCTTCTCTTTGGCTGCCTCCACATCTCCAGCTTCAGGCATCATGCAGCTGCTTTTCATCTCGACAGCTTCGATCATCGATCCTGAGTCAGTGTCGCAGCTCGAGTGTTGCTGGGTATCATCAACTTTTTTTTTAGCTGTACGCTTTTCAGTGGGGACTCCTCTGGGAATGTTGACGATTTTTGTTTCGATGCCGAAAAGATCCTGAACGAACATTTTGATCAGGGACCAGTGGGTGATCAGCGTCTTTTTATCCTCTCCCTGTGCTTCTGATTCCCAGGATAGTGCGCCTCCTTCAAAAGATTTGAAGTGGATATTGCGCTCAAAGCAGCTGCCCAGGTCATAGTCCCTGTCGTAAATCTTATTGGTGAGTGCTTCAAATACTTGACGGTAGTTGGGGTGGGTATCTGTGGAGGGTGCTGTTTTGGTCTCTATATGGACCACTTTCTCCGGCGCTTCACTTTTGGGCGTTGCCGAGGGGGATTCTCTCGGTGATACTGTCTCTGCGGACGGCTCTTCCTTGCTTTGACTATCCCGAAGCTGTTTTTTCTTGAGAAGAGAAGATGGCTCGATATCTTTTTCGCTGATTGTTATGACTTCATTTGTTTTGACAGCTGCAGGAGCGGGAGAGATAACGATATCAGGTATTTTGGCACCCTTGAGCTCCTTCTCAAGCGCCTTGATCATGAGGTCAATATCTTTTATCTCGAGTGCTTCCATCATTTTGAAGAGTGTCAGGGAGAGGATAAATTCGCCATCTCCACCAAGATTCAGAAGAGATTTTGAATCAGAAAGAATACGGAAGAAACGCTCTATAGTCATGGGCGGGATTTTAGGATTGCGCGAGAGAAGGAGTGATTTGAGCAAAAGAGTAATCTCATCAATAATCATTTCGGTCTCGTAATCGGCGGCAAGCTT
>JANTGA010000031.1 GCA_024763175.1 Sulfurovum sp. | reverse complement strand
CAGGTAAAAAAATACGTAAAGAGACGATGATCTTCCCGCGATACCATCAGTTGCGTGCCGTCAGAAAACTGGTGCATAGTGCCGCAGAAGAAGGTGTAGGACACAATTACCTCATAGAACATTCAGCCGGAAGCGGCAAGAGCAATACCATCGCATGGCTGGCGCATCGTCTCTCCTCTTTGCACAATGCTTCAGACGAGCGGGTCTTTGACAGTGTGGTTGTGATTACAGATAGAGTGGTGCTCGATAGACAACTACAGGAGACAATCTATCAGTTTGAGCACCGACAGGGAGTCGTACAGAAGATCGATGAAGACTCAAGACAGTTGGCAGAGGCTCTTGAGAGCGGGGTTCCAATCATCATTACGACTTTGCAGAAGTTTCCTTTTGTTTCTAGACAACTGATGAAGATAGCAGAAGAGAGAGGAGAAATAGCATATGGACATCTTCCCACCAAAAAGTATGCTGTTATCATCGATGAGGCGCACAGCTCTCAGTCTGGAGAGACAGCGACAGAACTCAAAGGCGTTCTGGGAGGCGCACAACTACATGAAAAAGCCCGACAGGAAGCCAAAGAAGAGGGTGAAACAGAACTTGACAGACTCTATAAGTCCATGGCAAAACGCTCCAGACAGCCCAATATCAGTTTTTTTGCTTTTACCGCTACACCCAAACATAAAACATTGGCGATCTTTGGGCGAAATGGGGAGCCGTTTGACAGATATACAATGCGTCAGGCGATTGAAGAGGGATTTATCATGGATGTGCTTGCCAACTATGTGACATATAAAACCTACTTCAAGCTGATCAAAAAAGCTGAAGACGACCCGAATGTAGAGGAGAAAAAAGCAGCCAAAGCACTGGCAAGGTTTATGCAACTCCATCCACATAATATCGCTCAGAAAACGGAGATTATGATAGAGCATTTCTGGCGTTACACAAGACACAAGATAGGTGGACATGCCAAAGCGATGGTCGTGACAGGTTCAAGACTGGAAGCAGTGCGCTATAAACAGGAATTTGATAAATATATAAAAGAAAAAGGTTATGAGATGAAAAGTCTCGTTGCTTTTTCCGGTGAAGTCGAAGATGAACATATCGAAGGTCTCAGCTACACGGAAGTGGGTATGAATGACGGACTCAAAGAGAAAGATTTGCCTGACACCTTTGCCAAGCCTCAATATAGGGTACTGCTAGTTGCCGAAAAATATCAGACAGGCTTTGATCAGCCCCTTTTGCATACGATGTATGTGGACAAACGACTTTCCGGTATACAGGCTGTACAGACACTCTCCCGACTCAACCGTACTCATCCTTTGAAAGAGGACACTTTTGTATTAGATTTTTATAATGATCCACAGGAGATTCAGGAGTCATTTAAACAATATTATGACGGGTCAGTTATGGGTGAGGAGGTCGATCCGGATAAACTCTATGAAGTCAAATCCGCTCTCGATGAATCGGGTATTTATAGCGATGATGAAGTTTATCAGTTTGCCAAGATCTATTTCGCCCCAAAACGTCGGCAGAGTCAAAGTGACTATAAAAAAATCAATGCTATTTTAGACAAAGCAGTTGAGCGTTTTAAAGCACTTCAGGAAAAGCAAGAGGAAGAAGCAGAACTACTTAGAGGAAAAATACAGGCCTTTCGTAACCTCTACGGCTTTTTGTCTCAGGTTATCCCCTATCAGGATAGTGACCTGGAGAAACTTTATACCTATTTGAGGCACCTGGCACTGAAGCTGCCTAAACGTAAAAGTGGACCAGGCTACCAGTTTGACGATGAGGTCGAACTCGAATATTATCGTTTGCAAAAGATCAGTGAAGGCTCCATAAGCCTAAATGAAGGATATGCCAAAGCGCTGGACGGACCTAAAGAAGTTGGCTCAGGGATGGCGAGAGAAACAGCTATCCCACTATCAAAGCTTATTGATATTCTTAATGAGCGATTTGGATCTGAACTAACAGAGGCAGATCAACTCTTTTTTGACCAGATCGCTGAAGCTGCGATGCAGGATGAGAATCTGAAGCAAGCTGCCAAAGTAAATTCTGAAGAAAAATTTAGCCTACTTTTCAAACAGACTTTAGAATCTCTTTTCATTGAAAGAATGGATCTGAACGAAGAGTTGTTTTCTGAGTATATCAGCAATCAGGATTTACAGAAAATAGTTTCAAACTGGATAGGGAAAGAGGTGTATGAAAAGTTTCAGAAAGAGCGGTAGATATTTCATCTAACTATAATAAGCGCAATCAAGATTGTGCATTCTATAGGACTAGAACAGTTGTTGCATATAGAGACCATAATGGAAAACAAAAAACTTCTCACCAGACTCGAAAAGATCCGCGTGCAGTTCCTTTTCGACCATCCGTTCCTGAGTGTACTCGCGCTCTCTCTGCCGATGCAGTTTCGCGAGAATCCCCACGAAGCGTTCGAGACCAACGGCATGGCGATTTTCGTCGATGAAGCCAAAGTGGCAGCACTCGATGACGGAAGGCTCAAATACACCTATGCCCACACGCTGCTGCATATACTGCTCAAGCACCCTTTTCGTATGAAAGAGAGAGACCAGAAGGTCTGGAACCGAAGCAGCGATATCGTGATCAACCTGCTGCTCGAAGATTTCGAACGGGTGGGGGTGCGGCCCGAAGATGAGGTGCTGCTGGAGAAGTTCCGCGACAGCAGTGTCGAAGAGGTCTATCATGCCCTCTATCAGGAGAATCCGGAGGGTGAGGGAACACCCGATGAAGAGAACCCCACAGAGCAAAAGCTCGATCTCATCGAAGAGTCGGGCGATACCGAAGCGGCGATGGAGGAGATCGATGCGCTGATCGTCCAGGCGATGGGGGCGGCGCAGAAGCAGGGCAACATCCCCGCCTCGTTTCTTGAAGTGATCTCGGAGGTGATCCGCCCCAAAGTCGATCTCGCCACCCTGCTGCATGCCTATATGAGTGAAAGCTTCTTCGACAAAGAGAGCGACTTCTCCAGGCCCAACCGCCGTTTTGTGCATCAGGGGCTCTATCTGCCCGGCTACCGATACGAGCAGAGTCGCATCCTGCTCTATATCGCGCTGGATCGGTCGATGAGTATCGATCAGAAAACCTTTGCGAAATTTCTGGGCATCATCGATGGTATTTTGCGTATGAGTATCGACTTCAAGGTAACCGTGGTGCCCTTCGACGAGCGTGTCGATCCCGAAAGCGTCGTCACCTACGATGCACAGCAGATACTCCCCGAGATCGCCTTTGAGAAGGGCAATGGCGGCACACTGTTTGAGCCGGTGGCGGAGTACTTGAAGCCAAGAGTTGAGCCCGGTGCCCTGCTGATGGTGCTCAGTGACGGTTTTTTCAGGATAGAGGAGGCGCCGCCGATACAGACCCTCTTTCTGGTGAGTAAAAAAGTGAATCTTCCGCGCTTTAAAAAGTATGGTGATCTCTTCTATTTCGATCTGTAGGATATGCGATGTATGATCTAAGTTACAAAGAGGAGATCGAGTCGATCAAGGATGAGTCTGATTTCGAGCGCAGGGGAGATGCACTCTATCTAAAACATGACGATGTCGAAGCGCGTTTGGAGTGGGCATTCTACCGCCCGTCCGGTTCCCATCCCGATCAGGTGAGCGATCCCGATCCGATCGTATCGATCATGGCGTTCAACCACTCCCGTCTCGGTGCCTGGGAGCGCTTCACGAGGCTCCATCCGGATGTGATCAAAAAACCGCAGCTTCGTATCAAGATCCGCAACAGAACCCGGATGCTCTTTCGTGCGATGGTGGATGATGATCTCAAAGAGTTGGTCAAAGTGCTCACATTTGCACCGGTCTTTCTCGATGTCGCGTGCGATCAGATGATCAATGGCCGTATCTGGAATGAGAGCTACGCAGATCTCGAAGCCGTCTCTGAGTTTGTGTCGATGGTAGAGGATCGCATGGACGGGGAGCTCTCAGAGGGGATCAAGCGTCGCCTGCAGCCGGTGAAGAAGTTCTCATTCGAAGAGGCAAAAAGCTATCTGGAGAGTCTGACCGCTCTGGCACAGAATTTGCATAGTTTTATCAAAGCACACTATCTGGGCGACTATGCCGAGTGGCTGGAGAGAACCTCGCTCCATCCGCTCCAGCGCATCGCTTTACGCAAAATGATCGATAGACTGAAGGAGTGACGATGGGAGAGATAGAGAGAACGCAACGCATACGAAGTGTGATGAAAGCGGTATATAATCTAAGTGATGAAGAGAACTACAGTGTCTATGATGCAGAAGATATCGCTTCTTATCTTGGCTTGAACAAGGCTATCGTGAAGGATACACTCGATATTTTATGGGATGCAGGATGTCTGCAGGAGTGCATGACGCTTGAGGATGACGGTATAACGACCTATGCATTGACCGACAAGGCGATCGATATGGTGGAGATGGGGTAGATTTGTTTAGGAGAGCAGTGTCTGCATAGTCTCAGAGTGTGTATGCGCGCCTCCAGTATCCCCGTCCTCCTCTGAGTGAGATACACAGTTTGTCAGGGAATCTCTGTTGGTACTCCTTCAGCCTCTCCATGGTACTTTTGCCGGTATCGCAGTAGAAGACGAAGACACTGCCTTCCGGATAGGCTTGTAGCTCGTAAGGGTTGTATAACACTGTTTCCGCCCCTTCTATGGGAGCGTTGACGGTATCTATGAGGAGTGTCTGAATGCCCTGTGCTTCATACGCTTTTTTATTTTGAAGATACTCTTCTTGTGACCACTCTTGCTTTTTCATGCCCATTCTGGTTTTATGAGTTGCTCTTGGCTGTGGAAAGATTCAGAGCTTCCTCTATTTGCGTCAAAGCAAGTATTTTGGCATTCTCTTCCTCTTTTGCACTCCACCAATATTCGATGATCTCCTGCTCGATCGTTCCCAACAGATCTACAGGAAGGTTGGCAAAAACCTCATAGGAGCTGATCTGGTCTTTGCTGACCCCTTTGCTGCGCGCAAGCTCCTCCAGAAGCTCTCTGATGGATTTTTCTATATCTGTCGGTTCGGGCATAGGGGCTTCATCGGTAGGCTGCTGTATGACGCGAGCATAATCGATCCAGGTCTTGATCTCATCTTCGAGGTAGGGGTAGCCATAGACCTGGTAGCAGAGTATCCTGCTGCTGTTGTACAGTATTTCGTCATTCTCTTCAAGGACCTCGGATATAGTGGGTATACCCTCAAGCAGGTAAACCTCTATGCGCTGGTCTTCCTTCAGTGTTGAGGCTCTTTCAAAGGCATCTCGTGCCAGCTTCAGCAGTTTATCTTTTTGTTGTTCTTGGTTCATTGCTTTCCTTTATCTTTGATTAGGTCATATAGGGTATATCCAGTACAGCATCACGGTCCTGTGCACTGTAGTCATAAGTTTGTTCTTTTCTGATCTCTCCAATCCCTCTGATCAGTGCGATTCGTTGCAGAGGGTGCAGATCATATGCCGCGCTGTACTCATCGATCAGATCGCAGTAGTAATTTGTCACGATCGGATGCCATTGCTCATGAGACTTTTTCAGCACTTGTGCAAATGCATTCAATTCATCAAGCGATCTCTTTTCTGGTTTTGGCAACTTTCGAACCAGGTTCCTGACAAACTGCTTGGAGAAGTAGGGCTCACCCAGATAGAGCAGTCTGCTCGCTGCACTGATCTCTGCACTGTTCTCGCTGTAGCTGTAGGCATAGCGGAAATGCTCACAGACCCATTCGGTATATCTGGGATAGTGCTCCAGGACGGTGACCAGATCGCTAAGGTCCTGGTCGATGAGTACCTGAAAAAGGGTAATCGTGTTTTTGCTGATCCGTCTCCAGTGCGGTTCTGCCGGTTCAAAGCGATCAGCATCGAGGATCCTCCGGTACTGTTCGATGGAATCTCCCCGAGTACTGAGTCTTCCTTTTTGGCTGTAGCTGCCTATACCCTCATTCATAATGCAGCCTAAGCGTGAACGGCTCTATTGTGAAAGTCCCAGAGACGCTTATAATTGCTGTCGAGTTCTGAAAGCATCGCATCGATCATGATCAGGTTGTTCGCTTTTGCAAATCTCTCGGTAGGGAACCTGCTGTACCACTCCTGCATCTCGGACTTCAGCTGCTCTCGTTTTGCAACTGTCTGTGCGATGAGTGACTTGATCTGCCTCATATCCTCAGTAATAATCTCATTCTCGGCTATATCCATCTCAGTATACTCCCTATAATAAACGGTATTGCTGTCATATCCAATACCTCCTGTTGCTCTCAATCTATGCAATTACTGTTCCAAAGTTGATACAGGAACAAAACTTGTATACAGGTGAGAAAAGGAGTGCTTTGGGATGCAGAAGTATGAACTGGACTATATCGGTTTTTCAAACGAAGATGGTGATGGGTGTATGGCTGTTTTTGTTGACTTTCCGGATATCAAGGGTGTGGGAGATACTTTCGATGAAGCACGCATCGATGCCTATGAAGCGCTCGAAGAATATATGAAAAGCAAGGAGAAGAGGGTGACTACAGAATTTGAAAAAGGGGTTGACGCCTATAGTGACAAGTTGTATCCGCAGGCGTACAGACACTTTGAAACAGCCGCATCCAAAAACAGCAATCCTGATGCTATGACAAATCTGGCGATTCTCCACATGAGAGGATTTGGATGCGAACGAGACCTGGGCAGAGCCAAGGAGTGGTTCCAAAAAGCTGTGGATATGGGGCAGACGCAGGCGATGATGAGTCTGGCACATATTTACGAAAAGGGGCTCGATGGCGCTCCGGATGAAGAGATGGCGGCACAATATTACAAGATGGCCGCAGATAATGGGGATGTGAATGCACAAGTGAAAAGCGGTATCTATTTTCGGCAAAAAGGGTTGAATGCCAAGGCTATGCAGTATCTGATCACAGCAGCGCACAATAACAACGCGCAGGCACAGGAGATCATTACCTATGTCAGCAATCAAGGTGCGGAGAGTCTCCGCAATGAGATGTTCCGCTCTCTGGACGAACACAAACAGAGAGAACTGGTAGAGAAGATGCTCGAAAAAGAGATCCGACCTGCACTTGCCGCCGACAATGGTGGCATAGAGCTTGTGAACTACATCGGTGGAGAGGTACCTCAGATATGGTTAAACTATCTGGGCGCGTGTTCGGGTTGTCACTTGGGTTCAACCTCTACTGCTGATATGCTGCTGAAGCATTTTGAGACACTGATCGACAAAAATGTCGTACTTTATCTGATGTAGAAGGAGACGACTTGAACAGATTTACCGCAAATGTAAAAGCCATCGAAAATCATGAAATTGTAAAGCATATCATCCTGGAAATAGATGGAACAATACTTAAAACTATTATTTCAAAGGTTCCTGCCTGGGTGGCAGAGGGGGAGAGTGTCTCTGTGGCTTTCCGGGAACTCTCTGTCTGCATCGGCACGTCCTGTGAAGGCAAAGTATCCATAGAGAATCGCCTCTCCGCAGTGCTTGAAACACACAGGTCAAAGAACAGTCTGACCGAGTTGGTCCTGCGCAGCCGCATAGGAACCGTCGTGGCACTCATGACCGAAGACTCTTTTCATGAGCTTGAGCTGAAGGACGGGGACGAACTTATCATGATGCTTAGAGGAATCGATATTACACTGGAGCCGCACTTTGGCCGTCTGGATAAAGCAATGGGAATGAAAGTTGCAAATTAATTATTATAAAATATAACAGGAGAAAACCATGGCTTTAATGATTACAGAAGCGTGCATCAGTTGTGATGCTTGTGCACCGGAGTGTCCGGTATCGGCGATACTAGCAGAGGACAATATAAAGAACCCATACGAAGGGGATTATTTCTATATCAAACCCGAAACCTGCGTCGAATGTGTCGGACACGCCGACGCTCCAAGATGTGCGGATGCTTGTCCGACTGATGGTGCGATCGTATGGGATATGCCTTATACTGAGGCGTTTGAATCCTATTATGCAGAGGGCAATACTGAAGGCAGCTATAAAATCAGAGAGCACAAGAAAAAAGGGCTAATGCTGCCCTCTGTAAAGTCGCAATCCTTTATAGAAGAGATCGGCATGGATCTTCGCGAGAGTCATGCTGCCGTAGCGGATTCTTTTTAGGGAATAAGATGAATATTGCATTTGCTTCATCGTCCGGGGAGGCTGTAGATCAGCATTTTGGCTGGTCAAAGCGTTTCTATCTCTATCAGGTCGATGAGTATTCATCCAGCTTTCTCAAGGTGATAGACAGCTCAGAAGAGCCTGAAGAGGAGAAAGCCAAGCTGAACTACAAGATAGGCACAATCGAAGATGCTGATATCATGTACTGTACACAGATCGGTCCGACTGCATCAAAAATGGTGCAGTCTGCCGGCATTCATCCCGTACGTGTCAAGGAGGGTGAAAAGCTCGAAGAGGCGATCAAACAGCTGCAGGAGATGCTCAGCGGCAATCCCCCGATATGGCTCTTGAGAATTGCGCATAAATCAAATATTTCATTCAAAAAAAGGAGTGTGTAATGGCAGTGATGATTACAGATCTCTGTATCAATTGTGATGCCTGTATCGATGAGTGCCCGGCAACGGCTATCGTGAGTGCTGATGCATCACCACTGGGTGAAGGTGAATATACCTATGTGAAGCCCGAGAAGTGCATCGAATGTGTAGACTCTGCTGTGCCAAAATGTGCCGATGTCTGTCCGACAGAAGGATGCATTGTATGGGATATGCCCTATACTTCCGAGTTTAACGACCATTTTGTAGAGAGCGACAATTATGTCATTCGTGTCCATAAGAAAAAAGGTCTGATGTCTCCCGAAGTTTCCCCAAGACCTTACAGGGAGAGTATCTCGTTGGAGCAAAGAGAAGACCAAGTCAGTGTCGGGGAGACGCTGAAGCTTTACAACTGATCCTCTCCTCCCATTCTCTGATACGTTTCCCGGTAAATTTTCCAAAAACTGCATACTTATTACTCCCCCGGCAAATAACCCGAAAGTTTGAGAGAATGAGAAGGGATGAGATGTATATGAAAAAATCTGAAGGACTGGCCGTAGTCAATTCGAAGATTTTTTTGTGTGCAGATCGTCCCTTATCGTTCTCCCCGAAGGGTGCAGCACTTTCGCCCACGTGGTAGGGCGTGGTAGGGGTCTGGTGATTTGTGATGCGTGAGCGCAGCGAATGCATCATGAATCACCAGACCTCGGCTCCAACACCTCGCACCGGCTGTGTAACGCGCTCTTGTTTTGTTTCTGTTTCATCCCATCCGAGATAATATCTACCCGCTAAGCCAAAAAATCAGTTCCGGGAATGTTTTTTGCATAAATAGTATAAATGATTGTAGCTACATGATGCAAGATCATAAAAATATAAAGGAAAAATCATGTCTGTAATAATCGACGATACATGCATCACTTGTGACGCATGTTTACAAAACTGTCCTGTCAATGCGATCGTGGACGATATGCACAACCCTACCGGAGAGAGCCGATACTATGTGCAACCGGAGAAGTGTATCGAGTGTGTAGGGATCTATGACGATCCGCAGTGCGCGGCTATTTGCCCGAGTATCGGGTGTATCACCTGGGATATGCCATACACTTCAGAGTATGAAACACACTATATGCAAAACGATCTCTATGCTATTGGGAAAAGCAAGACGGGCAAACTTCTCTCTCCTTCGCACAGGGCGAAGAAATATAAAGAAGATATTCCGCTTTCAGATCGTGGTGTAGGCAAAGAGGTTCAGGAAGAGCCCGAAGAGTTGGAGGTAGGATAAGCAATGGGATACAATCATATCAAAGCCTTTCATCAGAGTGAAGAGCGCTATCAAGGTCTTGAGTTGAACTATAGCGGCCATCCGGAAGCAAGAGACAAAATCTTTTCACTCTGCAAAATTGCTATTTCCAAAACAGGGCAGAATCCTCTGATTTATGATAATCAAGACGAGTCTGTCTATATAGAGTTTCATGATGAATTGCATCGTGAAGGGGGAAAATTCTTTTCGACTGTTCTGGATGGACTGGGCATCAAGGTCTGTGAGTCTGAGTAGGATTTTGGCATAGTCCAAGCCGCTGCTCCGGCAAAACCACCCAGCAGCAGAAAATCTCTCTGGGAGTTAAGGCGGATTCGTAGGTGATAAAATCGATTTTGTCAGAGTGGTATTACACTCACGTGTATTAGTCGTGATCATCGAGAAGAAAAGTGCCAAAAGGATCTTTTATTCCGACCGTTCTCATGTCGATCTTGATGGATTCAACAGTGAAGCACTCCCTTTTGTCGGGGTGAAGGCGAAGTTTGAGACGCTCTCGGGCCTCCTCCTCGTTTTTGGCCTCTATGCGGAAAGATTGTCTCTTTTTATCGTCAGTGAGGATATCGATCAGGTAAGTCATTAACCGACTTCATTGGTGTAGGCATAGGTGGAAGAGATGGAGCGCAGACGCTCCGCTGCTTTGGTGAACGCTTCGATCGTGTAGTCGATCTCCTCTTCAGTCGTAAACCTGGAGAGTGAAAGCCTCATAGCTGTGTGCGCGAGCTCCGGATCCTCTCCGATAGCCGTCATAACCGGGTTGGCTTCGAGTGATTCGGAGGCACAGGCACTCCCTGTGGAAGCGGCGATACCCTTTTTGTTCAGATCCCACAGCATCGCTTCGCCTTCTATACCCTTCAGGGATATCAGGATGGTATTGGGTGTACGCTCTTCTCTCGGCCCTACGATAATCGTATCGGGGATCTTGGCAAGGGCATCTTCAAGCTTGTCACGCAATCTTCTGACCTCCGTGTTCATCTTCTCTACATGATTGGCCGCCTGCTTCATGGCCAGCCCCATACCTGCGATAGAAGCGACATTGAGTGTGCCGGCCCGTTTGCCTCCCATCTGTTCACCCCCATGCAGAAGGTTCGGAAGGGTCTTGCCTTTTTTGACATAGAGCCCCCCTATTCCCTTGGGACCATGGAATTTGTGGGCCGAAAAGGTCAGATAGTCAACATCGACCTTGCTCAAGTCCACCGGGATTTTTCCTATCGCCTGTACAGCATCGGTATGAAAGAGTATTCCTTTCTCTTTGGCAAAGGCGCTGACCTCTTCAACCGGGAAGATCATACCTGTTTCGTTGTTCGCCCACATCATCGTGATGAGCACGGTATTCTCTTTGATGGCTGCCTTGATATCTTCGGCTTTGATTCCGCCATGCTCATCTACATCGACATAGCTTACCTCCACAAGCCCATTGTCGCTCAGGAAATGCAGTGTATCGAGGATACACGGATGCTCCACTGCAGTCGTGACAATATGGTTCTTCTCCGGATTTTTCAAAATATGTTTGAAATAGACCCCTTTGAGTACGGTATTGTTGCTTTCTGTCGCACAGGAAGTGACAAGAATGTCATCATCATCGGGCACATTGAGGGCGTCATACATATATCCCATCGCTTCATTGAGTTGGGGCCGCACCTCCATCCCGTACTGGTGCAGCGAGTTCGGGTTCCCGTAGTACTCGCCCAGGAAAGGCTGCATTTTCATCGTGACCATAGGGTCTATTTTGGTGGTAGCATTATTGTCCAAGTATACTCTCATTCTCTGATCCTTAGTATAAAAAATTGGCATATAGCTCTCCTAATGCAAATTTTGTTCGAGAGGAGTAATCGATGAAATGTATAAAAGTAAGGTTGGCTTCTTCAATGGCGTCAATATAGAGTCGGCAAAAATAGAGAATCGTTGGCGCGGTAGCTAGGCAGGCAGGATTGTTGGAGCGAATGCCTTGGTCGATACTGTCACTTTCTGACCGATCTGCAATATGTTGGCCTGTTCCCTGTCGATGACTGTTTCGACAAGCTGCTGACCGATAGCGATAACAGCGATATGGATCACATCCACCTTGATGATATTCAGCAACTCACCCTCGAGTGAGAATTTCTGACTCCCCCTGCTTTCAAGCAGTACACTTTTGGGGCTGCCGTCTTTTATGACTTGACCCTGATTGAGCACCACTACGCGGTTGGCGAGTCTGTATATTTCGCTGGGATCGTGGCTGACCATGATCGTTGTGGTGTCAAACTCTCTGTGCAGGGTAAGAATCTCGTGCTGCAGTTTGGTGCGCATGAGAGGGTCAAGTGCGGAGAGAGGCTCATCCATCAAGAGCAGTTTTGGCCTGTTCATCATAGCACGGCAGAGGCTGACTCGCTGCTTTTGTCCTCCACTGAGTGTTTGCGGAAGCCTTTTTGATAGTAAAGCCAGTTCGGTGATCTCAAGCAGTTTGTCCGCAAGTACTCTGTCGGGACGGACAAAAAGCAGATTTTGTTCTACGCTCATATTTTCAAAAAGTGCATACTCCTGAAAGACAAAACCGATTTTTCGTTTTTGCGGAGGCAGGCTGAAACGGCCATCCTGCCAAACTTCGTCCCCTACGGTGATCCTTCCGTTTCCACTCTCAAGTCCTGCAAGGATACGTAGCAGCGTGGTTTTTCCACTTCCGCTTTTTCCTGCCAGTGCGACGAATTCATTCTCCCCAATATTCAGGCTTATACCAAGCATCATCTCTCCGCCGCTGCCGTGCAGCTCTTTGCTGATATCTATATCGATCATGAGGCTCCGCCGAATTTGCGGTTTTGTCTATGGTTGAAGAGGTAGACGGCAAAGAGCACAAGGAAACTGATTAGCACCATTATGGCGCTGTAGATATGTGCTGTAGTATAGTCCATTACTTCCACCATTTCGTAGATCGCTACCGATGCCACTTTAGTCTCACCTGGTATGCTTCCGCCTACCATGAGTACCACGCCAAACTCACCGACTGTATGCGCGAAGGTCACGATCACTGCTGTGAGAAGGGCAGGTTTGATATTTGGCAAAGCCACCCTGATAAGGGTCTCAAGCCGACTTTTGCCGCTGATATAAGCGGCTTCAAGCATATGTTTGTTCAAGCCCTCAAGCCCACTTTGCAACGGTTGTACCATAAAGGGCAGAGAGTAAAAACAGCTGGCGACGACCAGTCCTGTAAAACTGAAGACCAGCTTGATGCCAAATGTCTCTTCAAAAAATGCGCCCACAGGGGAGTTGGTAGAGAGTGCCCAGAGAAGGTAAAAGCCCAGCACCGAAGGGGGCAGCACGATAGGCAGTGCCGTAACTGCCTCAAAGAGTGGTTTGAGCTTCGATTTTGTCTGGGAAAGGTACCATGCCAAAGGTAGGCTGATCACAAAGAGTATTGCTGTTGTGCTGGTGGCAAGTTTGAAGGAGAGCCAAAAGGGTTGATAGTTGATGTCGCTTAGCAGTTCGATCATTTCTCTCTCCCAAGCAGGTAGATATCATTGGCTTTGATGATCATTGTCACATTATCTTCAGGTTTGAGTTCCAGTCGTGTTACGGAATCTGTAAGGAGCAAGGACTCCAGGACTGCTTCACCACAGGCAAGCTCCACAACACTCAGTAGCTCACCGTGCTCAATCCCGCTTATTTTGGCCGGTAATTGGTTGGTAAAGCTGAGAGCTCCACGAAAGTTTTTGGCTACCGCGACCGAAGTGAAGTTGACGCCCAACGTGACAATGTCTCCTTCCTGCAGCTGCCGGTCAAGGTCCAAACTGACCATTCTGACCTGTCCGATACAGCACTTAAATGTCACCACATAGAGAGAATCGACACTGCGTATATCTTTCACTTTTGCTTCGACCCTGTTCATAAGGTCCTGTACCCATACGCCTGGAGTATCTCCTGTACTTTTTTTGAAAGGATCAAATCGTAGAATGCTTTGACCTTGGCAGCCATGGCTATTTTGATCTCTTTGGTGTGAAGTGTTGTTGCCATCACTGCGATAAGCAGAAGAATCAATCGCATACTCTCTCCATATTCATCGTTAGATACTTTGGCTTAATCTATGCAAGTTCTGTTCTAGAATAACGGGATTGAAGGGAAAATGAGACAATTTTGTCTATTTTGTCATAGTAATAGGGTCCAGGTATAAGTCAAATCTCACACGCTTCCATATAGCAGCCTTTCTCGACAGAGATGACAAAATTGTCATCCACCTCTACAGTGTCAAAGCCATGTTTGCCGCAAAAAGTGTTATTGAGATGGTCTGCCCACTCATATGCGTGCTCTTCTGCCTCAAATTTGCTGTTAAAGGTTCTGATCTGTTCGAGATTGCGTTTTTTGGCACAGCTACAGAGCTTCTCGATCACAACATGGTATGGCATTATGACAACTTTGATTGACTGGAGACGAGGTATATCTGGTCTTTGAGTTTGTTGAGATCACGGATGATGAGCTGCTCATGTTCGCTTGAGAGTTCAAAGTGCTGCTGCATAAAGTCATAGAGTTTGTCGATGTCGGTGTAGAGCTCTTTGAGCAATTCTTCTTTGATTTTATCTTTGATAGTCATGATTTTTCCTGATAGAGAATAGGCCAAAAGGCCTATGGTAATTTTAGGAGAATACCTGCGGTTGAAACAGGCACCTGTAAAGCCTCAGTCAAGGCTTTACAGGTGCCTCTGCCCGGAGGCAGAAGGGACACATTTATCGAATAAGGTCGAAGAAGTAGTCGGTAGAGGCGATACCTTTTGTCTCTTCGTCGAGTTGGTCGAGCACCTTGTTGGTGATCCATGTAAGGAGGTTCAACGCTCCGTCATAGCCTGAGATCGAGTATCGATGCAGATGGTGTCTGTCAAAGATCGGGAAGCCGATGTAGATCAGCGGTGTACCCGTATCTCTCATCAGCTCTTTACCGTAAGAGTTACCGATCATGAAATCGACCGGCTCTGTAAAGAGAAGCGATCTCATATGCCAGAGGTCCTTGCCTGCCCACACATGACAATCTGCAGCAGCCGGTGAAGTGTCGAGCAAGGCTCTCATCTCATCTTCCCAACCTCTTGGTGCATTGTGGCAGAGTACATGTGTAGGTTCCGCACCCATCTCAAGCAGGAACGATACCATACCGATCAGGAAGTCAGGATCGCCCCAGATGGCAAACTTCTTGCCATGCATATAGGGGTAAGAGTCCTGCATCGCATCGACCAGTCTGCCACGCTCCGTTTTGAGAGATTCAGGTACCTCTTTGCCTGTGAGTTCTGCAAGTTTCATGACGAACTCATCTGTCCCTTTCAGACCGATCGGATTGAGGTTGGCACTCTCTTTTTGCTTCCATCGCTTCGTGATCATCTTCATCGTTTTCGTTGTAGCGTACTTCTGCATAGAGAGTGTCGCTTTGGCATTGATTGCCTGTTTTGCATCCTCTATCTTCGTACCACCGGCAAACATCTCATAGTTACCTGCAGGCATATCCCACTGGTCGGAGTGGTCACCGATCATCGTATAGTTCGCACCGAATGCGTCTGCGATACTTTTGATCGAACGGATAGAACCGATGTAGGTTTCAAATCCGGGGATGATATTGATCGTATCAGTCTTCTCCCCTTTCATACCTTCGTTCAGCTGCTGAAGCGTGCCTTGCATCATATTGTCATAGCCGGTAATGTGGCTACCGACAAAGGATGGCGTGTGTGCATAAGGAATAGGGAAATCTTCCGGCAGGAACTCTCCGCCGTCCTCTTCTTTTGCTGCTGAAGCAAAGGCAAAGAGGTCATCACCGATGACTTCCGCCATACATGTGGTGGAAACCATGATCATATCCGGCTTATAGAGTGCCGCACAGTTTTTCAGACCATCTTTCATGTTTACAAGACCGCCAAATACCGCCGCATCTTCTGTCATAGAGTCGGATACACACGGTGTAGGCTCTTTAAAGTGCCGTGTAAAGTATGACCTGAAGTAGGCAACACACCCATGCGAACCGTGTACATATGGCATTGTGTTCTCGAAACCGAGTGCCACCATGACTGCACCAAGCGGTTGACACGCTTTGGCAGGGTTGACCGTGATCGCTTCACGGGCAAGGTTCTTTTCGCGATACTCCCATGACTTCGTCCACTCGGCGATCTCTTCTACTTTTCCTGGGTTAACTGCACCCATAGCCCCTTCGAACGCTTTCTTATCAGCAAGGACCTTTTGATACTCCGGCTTTTTAAATAATTCTTTACCGTTTACAATATTTTCTACTTCTTGCATTACGCTTCCTCCTCTTTATCCCATGGTGCAGTGCTGTGTGCCCATACAGGAGAGTTGATTGCCAGATCCATATCTTGTGCAAAGATCGCAAATCCGTCATATCCGTGGTATGGACCACTATAATCCCAAGAGTGCATCTGTCTATACGGAAGACCCATCTTCTGGAATACATATTTCTCTTTGATCCCTGATGCTACAAGGTCAGGCTGAAGTTTTTTCACAAACGCTTCAAGCTCGTATTCGTTGACATCATCATAGATCACTGTCGATCTGAAGATCTCGTCTTTGGTTCTTTTGTAGTCATCATCGTGGGCAAACTCATACCCGGTACCGATCACTTCCATACCGAGGTCTTCATAAGCACCGATCACGTGTCGTGGTCTCAGACCACCCACGAAAAGCATGACCTGTTTCCCTTCGAGTCTCGGTTTGTACTTGTTGACCACAGCATCTACCATCGGCTGATACTTCTCGATCACTTTTTCGGCATTTGCCTGGATCGTCTCATCAAAGAATGAGGCGATCTTTCTCAAAGATTTGATCGTCTGTGTCGGGCCGAAGAAGTTGTACTCTACCCAGGGGATACCATACTCTTTCTCCATATGGCGAGAAATATAGTTCATTGATCTATAGCAGTGCAGTAGATTCAATTTTACTTTTGGTGTTTGAGCCATCTCTTTGATCGTGGCATCACCGGACCATTGTGCTGTGACACGCAGACCCATCTCCTCAAGAAGGATACGGCTTGACCATGCGTCACCGCCGATGTTGTAGTCACCGATAATCGCAACATCATACTCAGTTGGTTCAATCGGCTCCCCAAGGAGCGGTTTCGTGCCTTCAAATACATAGTCACGGATCGTATCGTTGGCGATATGGTGACCGAGAGACTGTGATACACCGCGGAAACCTTCACAGTTGACAGGAACGATCGTGTTACCTGACTCTTTCGCATAGACTTTGGAAGTCGCATTGATATCGTCACCGATGAGACCGATCGGACACTCTGACTGTACTGTAATACCGTTATTCAGAGGAAAGAGTTCATCAATCTCTTCAAGACATTTGGAAAGTTTTTTGTCCCCGCCAAATACGATATCTTTCTCCTGGAAATCCGAAGAGAAGTTCATCGTAACGAAGGTATCGACACCTGTGGTACCGATATAGTAGTTACGACGACCTGCTCTGGAGTACTGACCGCAGCCGATAGGCCCGTGAGAGATATGAACCATATCTTTGACCGGACCCCATACAACCCCTTTGGAGCCTGCATAGGCACATCCACGCTGACTCATGACACCCGGTACGGTCTTCTTGTTGGAACGAACGTTACCGCATGTCTTTTGGCTTTCATCTTCCGGACCGCCTACACCCAGGTGTTTGGCACGGTTTTTTGCTGCTTTGGCAGGATAAGCCTTGAGGACTTCCTCCACCGCAGCTTTCTGTTTTGCATCTAATGTTTCTGGACCCATGACATCTCCTTTGCTTACGCCGCTTCTATACGGAAGAGAGCCATTGAGTCAAACTTTTTGCAAAGTGCCATCGTCTCATCATCGCTGTCAATTCTCTTGGAGAGTTCTGACATTTGGTAACGGTTTGTATAGATCATATAGTCTGTCTCTGCTGTCTTTGCATAGTGGACCAACGCTTTAAACAGGAATGTATCTTTGTTTGTATAAGAGAGTTCTTCTTTTACACCATGTGCTTCACTCACCATCTTGATCTCTGAAACAGTGCCAAAGTCAACACCTGACTCATCCAGTTTTTCTACTACTTTTTCATCCGGAACAGTATTTCCCATATCTGCCGGGAAGTGGAAACCTAAAATAAACATAATAATTCTCCTTCTTTGTCTATTGTTTTCTTTTCATTACGAGAATGTGTTTATCCCCCGTGAGGGGAATAATCAAATGCAGACCATAGGACCTGCTTACGCTTCAGCCGCCTTACCAACTTCATCTTCAAGAACTTCTTCTTCAAGACCGAATTCCATAAGAAGGTCTTCAAGATCGTCCATTTCAAGTGGTGTTGGAATGATCTTCATGTCATTTGCGATGATCTTTCTGGCAAGCTCTTTATACTCAAGTGCCTGGTCAGATGAAGGGCTGTACTCAACAACCGTCATTCTTCTCAGCTCAGCGTGCTGTACAATGTTGTTTCTTGGTACGAAGTGGATCATCTGTGTGCCAAGCTCTCTGGCAAGTGCCCAGGCAAGATCGTACTCTCTGTCTGTCATACGGGCATTACAGATAAGACCTGCAAGTCTCACACCACCGGTGTTCGCATACTTCAAGATACCTTTTGAAATATTGTTTGCAGCATACATCGCCATCATCTCACCGGACATTACGATGTAGATCTCCTGTGCTTTACCTTCACGGATAGGCATCGCAAATCCACCGCACACAACGTCACCAAGTACGTCGTAAGATACGAAGTTCAGGCCATCTTCTTCATAAGCTCCCTCTTCTTCAAGGAAGTTGATCGCAGTAATAACCCCACGACCTGCACAACCAACACCCGGCTCTGGTCCACCAGACTCAGTACAGTTGATCCAGCCGCCCGGAGCATCCGGTGCAAACATTCCCGCACCCGGCTTACAGGCATCTTCAAGTTCGAGGTCCTCTACCGTTCCCATCTCAGCTGCCATCTGAAGGATAGTATTTTGAGCTTTCTCATGAAGGATAAGTCTCGTAGAGTCAGCCTTTGGGTCACAACCGACGATCATGATGTTCTGATCAAAGTAGTGTGCCATTGACGCAAGTGTGTTTTGGGATGTCGTAGATTTACCAATCCCACCTTTACCATAAAATGCTATTTGACGAAGTTCTGACATGTTTTCTCCTTATGTTATAATCAAATGTCACCAAACAGTAATGCATCATCTGTTCCGGTTTTTTTACGACAAAACCACCACAATCAGTGCCAAAACATGACAAACGACAAAAAGGACACATTTTTGTCGGAATGAGATTTGCAGAGTTGCAGATCTGTCTGCTCACGCGAACACAATCTCAAATCTACCATTTATTATTGTATTCTAGAGAGAAGCTTACTGTAATCGTATTACATAACTGACCTTACGCACTTGCTCTATATTGGAGATATATAAATGGGTTGAGTGGGAGTATCTCATCATTGTTGTGGTGGATTGCATACAGCTCGCCTCTGTGTGTGATCAAAAGAGAGCAAGAGTTATAAAATGCTTGTATAATTTGGGTTCAACGACTAAAGTCGCTGCTCCTGAAAACAGTGGTTTTTTCACCGTCTCGGAGAGCGGGGACACATGCTGGTGGTTACTCTATAGGAAAATCACGCATTGTAATGGTAGATTTTCAAATGTGTCTGATGGAATCCTCTCCGGGTATAAAAATGTAAAGCCTCTATATTGGACTCATCTGCAGCCAGTTGTATGCGCTTATAGCCATACTCCTGGGCGATCGCTCTCATTTTGTTGAGAAGACGGCTTCCCACGCCCATTTTCCGGTACTCCTCTTTCACCACAAGGTCTTCTATTTGACCGATGTAGTCCCCCTCTGCGCTGGAGATAAGTCGTTGCATTGTAACCATTCCGACCACTTTCCCTTCATATCTGGCGACAAGCAGCTCTTTGCCCTCATGATGAAACAGCTTCGTAATGCCGGAGAGCTGCTTGTCGAAATCTATCTCGAAATCCTGCTCGATGGCAAAAAGGATGCTGAGCAGTTTTGCCATCTGTTCGAGGTCATCTTCTGTCGCACGATCGATGGTAATGCCCTGTTTCATATTGATATCGCAAATCTCAGGATGGAGTATCTCTATGACTCTCTTCGCCGACTTACTCAGGGGATTTTCATCGATATAGAGTGTCTTGAGTTCCGTAAGATTCGCCATACTCTCGGGAAGGTCTGCGATCTTGTTGCCATCAATGTCAAGTTGTTGAAGTTTGGTATAGCGGCCAATCTCATCCGGAACCTTCACAATGGCATTGGTTGAATAGCACAACATTCTGAGATTTTCGGAGTGCAAAGGCACCCAGCTCTTCAATCCGCAGCTGTCACATGAAAACTCCTCGAGATAAGGTGCAAAGTCATCACTTGCCTCTATGTGTTTGATGGGGTTGGAGTCAAGCGTGATGCTCTCAAGGTCTTCGAGCCCATGCAGAGATACAGTGTAGAGCTGGTTGGAGGAGAGATCAAGCCTCTCTATAGGAAGCATAAAAAATTCGTCATCAATATGCTCTATGGCATTGTCTCCGAGCTGCAGGTCTATCAGACTCTCCATCGAAGCGATCGTATCCGGTATCTGTTTGAGCATATTGCCCGAGAGATCCAGGCGTTCTGTGTGGGGGAGTACAGCAAAAAGAGCTGTCGCATCTTTGAGATAGTTGCATGAGAGGTTGAGTGCTCTGATCTCATTCTCTGCATAAAAAACTTCATCCATAGTGGTGATGGCATTGACGCTGAGGTCAAGTACGCGCAGCTCTTTGAGCTCCTTCAATTCACTCACATCATCAAGCATGTTTCCGTTGAGATTGAGTGAACGCAAATGAAGTGATGGGAGCACTTTGGGAAGTTTGCTGAAGTGGTTTCTTCGCAGGTCAAGGTTGGTCATCTTCGTGAGTGAGACCATAGACTCAGGAAGCGATTGCAACTGATTGCCTGAAAGATTCAGAGCGATCAATTCATGCAATACGCCAAAACTCTCAGGAAGTTCAGACAGAGCATGTCCACTCAGATCGAGACGCCTGATCTGAGCTGGAGAACTAACTTCATCATCGATAACCTTAAGTTCAAGCAGCCACTCTTTCACTTCTTCCCAATTTTTCTGATCCATCCTAATCTCCTTCTGTCAATCGTTTCATACGTTCCAGCCGCTTTTCGACAAGCATCTCTATCTCTT
>JANTGA010000030.1 GCA_024763175.1 Sulfurovum sp. | reverse complement strand
GTAATAGACTCCAGAAAGCCGGTTTTCCACGTGACAAAAAGAGGATAGATGCCGTTGGCTTTGAAATACGGGGCCATAATCCTTACTCTATTGATAGAGTCCTCTTCACTATTGAGCCCTCCGTGGCCATAAATAACCACTTTTCTATTTTGGGCACTCTCTTCCATCCACTCTTTAATTGATTGGCCACAAATCTTCTCGGCTGATCTTACGGGATCCAACTCTGATACAATTGTCAGTTTCGGCCTGCCGTCATTGCCTATCACAAGACTATGTTTGTATGCCTCCTCCTCACTCCAGGGGATGATCTCCTGATGCTGGTAGGGATATCGCAATGCATTGCCGAAAAGAGTGCTGCTTCTTTGCGTATAGTCCGCAGCGATCGTTTGGAGAGAGTGACTGGAGAAGGTATGTGGTGATGAAGCAATATTGACAGGTGCGCCGCGCACAGCGACCCATGCATCACTACCATTTTCTACCCAGTCTTTATAAGTCAATACGGCGAAACCAAGAAACGCCCACTCCTCAGTCCAAGAGTTCTGTACGATAAAGCCGTCTGCATTGTAGCCCACAATCGCAAAGGCGTGGCCGCCTACCTTGTTCGTGCTCTGTTCGATGATCGGCAGCCGATTTGCTTTTTTCATCCACCATCCTTCGTGTACGGTAGCCGAACAGTAGATCGCACCCACCTCCTTGATAGCCGCCTGCATATCCACTACAGCATCCTTGTTGATACGGTAGTAGGCACCAAGAGGATTGAATATCGCTTCAGTCGACCAGCTCTCTTGGGGGGATGTCTCCTCTCCCCGTATATAGGGCCAGCTCTTTTCGGTGCAGACACCGTGTCTGTGCCATCCTTTCATCGCGCCTCGACAACTGGACCCTTCATAATCCTCACCCTCCCACTCATCATAGATACGCGCCATACTGTAGAGCATTTTGGTGCTGACCTTGATCTCTTTCATCACATCGGCACTGATCATTTTTTCGTTTACAGCAAGGAGTTCTCGCCAGAGAAGATAGTTGATCACGGCAGCCAAACCAAAACCTGTGCAAGCACCCTCCTGTCCCTGATCGAGTACCATATCGCACTCTGTATAGCGCTGAAAGAGCCTGTCGTAATCCTCCTTTTTGGGCCAGGCAGGAGGAAGTGACTGCAAAGGAGGACGATACTCTCTGTCTCTTAGATCCAGCCTATCGGGTCTGGCATCCAGTACTTTGTTTTTGTATGTTTTTTTTGGCATCTGTCTCTCCTTTTATGGGTTAAATTGGATCCTATTGCATTTTTCTAATGATAAGATAAAAATATTTTATTTGTGTTGCATTGGACTTTTAGTAGCCAAATATCGGAAAAACCTGACGCAATCATATTGAATGTACACAATAAAACTGAAAAACTAAAAATGCCTATTCACGAAGTAATACTATACCCGACCCCGCTGACATTGGTGATAATATCATCACCTATTTCGGAACGAAAGCGATAAATGAGTGATCTGAGGGTGCTGCTGCTTTTGGGTTCGTTCCAAACGTGCTGGCATATCTGTTCGTTGGAAACCATATGGTTTTTGTTTTTGGCCATCAGCTCTATAAACTTGAGTTTTTTGGAGGTGAGAGGGATCTCTTTGCCATCTTTGTAGAGTGCTATGCGCTTGCTGTCAAAAACAAATCCTCTCTTCAGCGGGATCAGACCCGTCTCTTTTGTCTCTGACGGTCGTCGATCCTGTGCGAGTACGACTCTGATCGTGGCAAGGATCTCCTGCTCTCTGTAGGGCTTCATCAGATAGGCGGCTGCTTTGGCGTCAGCAGCGTAGTCGATCATTTCGGGATCAGCGAAGGCGGTAAGAAAGATGATATTGCATTTGGGGTGTTCGTGCTTGATCTCGACGGCAGCCTCACATCCGCTCAGTTGACCCTTCAGTACAATATCCATCAGAATAATGTCTGCTTTGACTGTTTTGCATTTCCGGATAGCCTCCTCACCATTGTCGATGATAGCCAAAACATCAAACTCCTCCCTGATCAGGACCTCTTTGAGATACTCAGCGGAGAGCAGATCGTCCTCTACGATCAAAACGGTATGATTTTTCTTCATTCGGAACCCCTCTTGTCTGTACTCTCCTGTCGATAATGACAGTATAGCCAAGAAAAACTATGCAACGGGTTTGAAACTTTATTGGTGTATGATAAGGGTATAGATTATCAATAAAAAAGGAGATCTATGATGCGTATCAACTGCCACTCTCATATCTTTAATCTGCCATCCGTGATGACGCGGGAGACACTCTCTATAATGCTTCGTCGACTGAAGCGCGATAATGTACCCAACTATCTCAGGAAACCCACCCGGAAACTACTCGAGAAAGTCTACAAGGATGACGAGAAGATCGATCGGCGATTGCTTTTGACTGAGATGATCGAATCGATCAAACAATCCAAAGCGTTCAAAGAGATCATTCGCAAGGAGACGAAGTCACTCCCCGTCGATATCAAAATAGTGCTCAAGCATCATCCCAAAGATTTGAATCTGGAAATACTGGAGGGTTTTGTCGATCGGGCATCGGGCCTCTTTTTTGATGAAGAGAGGGATGCGCATACGATCACTGTACGAGACTACATAGAGTTTCTGGGGATTGCGTTGGCTCCGAGTATCAGCAGCGTGACGGACATCCTGATGAAGCAGATCGGGCCTGACGATGCGATCGTCGCGCTGATGATGGATATCACAGACAAGCGCAACCAGGACAAGCAGCGATTTGAAGGCCAAATCCTCCAGACATCCCGACAGATACTCCGCTATCCGGGTCGTATCTTTCCCTTTTTTGCAGTCAACACGATCCGGACCGAACACTTCGAGAGGATGCGAAAAGCATGTACCAAGGAGGGCTTCGTAGGCGTCAAGCTCTATCCTTCCCTGGGATACAAAATAGCCGGCAACAAGAAGATGTCAAAAGTTATCAAATACTGCGCCAAAGAGGGGATACCTCTTTTGCAGCACTGTAACCATGGTGGATTTTATGCCAAAAAGGCAACGGTCAACTATAGCGATCCGGCACACTGGCTGGGGCACCTGAAAGAGAATCCGAAACTGCGTATCTGTTTTGGGCATTTCGGCGGTGATGAAAACTTTGTCCAAAAGGATATCCCCCCAGGCTCCTGGACGGCGACGATCCTCAAGCTGATGAAAAAATTTCCCGGACAGGTTTATGCGGATGTTGCCTATCATACCGATGAAATGCTGAAGCGCGGGGCAGAGCGAAACTATGCCAACAATCTAAAAAAATTACTCTCAGATAAGAGCTATGCACCCTATATACTATGGGGGACTGACTATTTTCTGGTTCGTCAGCATCTGCGGGAGAGCAGCTATTGGCATTACTTCCGTACAATACTCAACAAAAAAGAGTTTGAGAGAATCAGCAGTCAAAATCCCCGAGCCTTCCTCGGACTTCCGGCAGGCAAAGCGATGGAGAAAAATATCGTACGCTATGTTGATTTTGTCCGGGGGCACAACAAGCAGGTCAAAAGGAAACCTTCCCGATGGCTGCGTAATGCTATAAAAGAGAGGTCATGAGATGAAAGAGATAGTTCAATCGATAGAAGATGGCTTGAAAAGGATTTTGGAATCCCACAAAGAGTTTGAAGCGTTGCGCGCCTCCAAGGGAGAGCAATGCGACTATGGGGGTGATCTGCAGGGTATTGGCTGGGACAATCCGGAGGAATATAGAGAATACGCTTTTAAGATGCTAGAAAACGTAAAGCAGTGTCTGGTCAGAAAGAATGTTTCACCCATGACCATCGATGCTGTCCATGAGGAGCTTTATGATCTGCTTTTGAATCGTGCCTATTATCAGTTGATATTAGCCCAGGAGTCGAAGTGGATCAAGAAAAAAAGAAAACTCATAGAGGAGCTAGACCGTGAAGCACCGGCCCATGATGCTTTTGGTTTGGGACTTTCGGGAGGCGGCATACGGTCTGCTACATTCAATCTCGGACTGATACAGGCACTGCAGCGATACAATATCTTCAAGAGTATCGACTATCTCTCGACCGTTTCGGGTGGCGGCTATATCGGGGCAAGCCAGACCTGGTTGAAATATGTGAAACCCGATATCGAATTTCCGTTCGGTTCCAGGCGGCAGGATTATGACGGTATCGGCGGGAAGATACTGGCTTGGCTGAGAGATCACGGCAGCTATCTCAGCCCCGGAAACGGCCTCAATATCTGGAGTCTGATCGGTGCCTTTTTGGGTGCAGTGATGGTCAATCTCCTCATACTCGCCCCTATGTTCCTCCTCTCTGTTTATCTGATCTATCTTGCTGCGCAACATAAGATATCGTTTGCGATGCTCTCTGCGCCATACAATATATTGTTTTTGATCGGTGCGTTCTTTGTGCTCTGGTATATCGCAAAGGTGATTCTCTATATATTGAATGTGGTATGGAAAAAGAGGCCGGATTTTGATAGACAGCGCAAAGAGAGAGGCTCGGCGGGAAAAGTCCTGATGTATGGTGTGCTGATTTTGGTGATCAGCTCGATACCCGCTGTGCATTGTTTTCTTTTGGCACATCTCACAGGGTGGATCGGTACCGTATCTATCTCTACGGTCTTTGCCGGGATACTCTCCTTTGTGAGTGCTTACAGAGAGAGCAAAAAGAGAGAGAATGAACCGATAGGATTTGAAAAACTCTTTTTGACAGTAGGAGTCAGTTTGGTACTCTATGGCTTGGTAATATGGATCTATCATCTTTTCTATCTGGGTCAAATTGGTGTGGATCTGCTGCTGCCGCTGCTGGTATCATTCGGCTTTGGCGTATTGATCTTCACTATTGCACATCTGCTGAAAAAAGAGCCCAAATGGGCCCTTGGTATCTCTGTGCTGCTTCTTGCGATCGCCATCGGTACTCTGTGGCTGTGGCTATCCGGGGAGGCACATCTACCAGGTGCCATAGGTATCGTTTTGCTCTTTTCTCTGCCTATCTCTGCACTTTTTGCGGCCTTTACAAAGATCAACTACGTCAGCATGCATCGCTACTATCGCAATCGATTGATGGAGGCTTATCTTCCGTGGAGTGTTGTGGGTGTATCGGGAGAGAGTGCCGATAAATTCTATCTGACGAAGTTGAAAGAGCCGGAAAAAACACCCTATCTTATCATCAATACCAATGTCAATATGGTAGGATCAGACAGCACCAGACAGCGCAAGCGCGGCGGAGACAACTTCATCTTCTCTCCACTCTTTTGCGGGTCAGATATCACTGGATACCGTGAAACCGACCGCTATGCCAGCGGCAAGATGAATCTGGCTACGGCTTTTGCCATCTCAGGGGCTGCGGTCGATCCAAACACTTATGCGACACGCTCCAAGCCCATCTCCTTTGCCATGTCCCTGCTCAATGCCAGGCTTGGGTACTGGATAGAGAACCCCAGGGAAAAGAGTGGAGCAGAAACAATCGGTTGGAATTACTACCTCTCTATCTTCAAGGAGCTGTTCGGCAAAGGGCTCAATGAGCACGAGACTTATATCCATCTCGCCGATGGCGGCCATTTCGAAAATCTGGGACTCTATGAGTTGATTAGGAGAAAATGCCGCTATATCATCGTCTCTGATGCCGGCAAAGACCCCCGTTTCACCTTTGGGGATCTCGCCAAAGTGATCGAACTCGCCAGAGTTGATTTCGGAGCGGAGATCAAGATCGACACGCGACCACTCAGACCGGATGAGAAACATCAATTGTCAAAAACTGCATTTATTCACGGAACCGTCAGGTATCATGACGGTAAAATCGGGGATATCATCTATGTGAAAACGACGATGATAGAAGGATTATCCGAAGATATCTACAGCTATCGCCGCACCAATCCAAAGTTCCCAGACCAGACGACTACGGATCAATTCTTTGATGAGATGCAGTTTGAAGCCTATCGGGAGTTGGGATATCAGATTGGCAAAAATCTATGCAAAAATGAGTGGCAGGAGGATTTCTCTTCGATCTTCAGGGGATAAATCCGTATGGTTGGTATTAGAGATACCGCTCCCCGGCGATAAAGAGTTGTGCAACCTTATCCGTATGAAGGATCGTCCAGAGAGCGATATCTCCTTCCTCTTTGGGTTCTTCGGGCAGTTGAATCAGTGCAAAATCTGCTTCGTACCCCTCTGCAATATAACCGCAATCAAGTTTTAGAATTTTTGCCGCTTCGGAGGTCACAGAGCGTATGAGCTGTCTGGAGAGTTGGTGCAGGTTCATCTCGTAGTGCATCATCAACGCGGCTCTCAATTCGTCAAAAAGATTGAGCGAATGATTGGAGCTCAAGCCATCGGTGGCCAGGCTGAAAGGAATATCAAGCGCTTCGAGTTTCCCTATGTCCAACTTGCCGCAGCCCAGCAGTCGGTTGGATCGTGGGCAGTGGGCAATGGTATGTTTCTCCTCTGCTATCTTCTTCAACTCTTTTTTCTTGGCCTGCACACAGTGCGTGAAGTGGGTAGGGTATCCGTCAAATTGGGAGAGATACTCCTCTATGGTCGTCACTGCTTTGCTTTGGTTGAAAAAGGATTCAAAAAAAGATCGGAAGGCTCCCTCAGAGTGGTCGAGCCATTGACGCTCTGCCTCGCTTTCGAGAAAGTGTGCACTCAACAGGCTCTTTTTTTCTTTGGCAAACGCTACAGCCTTTTTGAGGACGATAGGATGGACAGAGTAGGGGGAATGGATAGCGATAGCGGGAGTCACTCTCTCTTGGGTGTACGCTGCAGAGCTGTTGTAGCGCTGTATAAAATCAGAATAGAGTGCATCGACAGTCTGCGGATTGCTTCCGATCAATTCATTGAAAAAAACAACCCGTTGCGGTGCGGTGACGCAGGCATCCAGGTCCAGCCCCATACTGCTGATCGCACCAAATGCAGTAATACCGCTCTCCAGCATCGCGTGACAAGCCTCCTCCATACGCTCTGTGGTACAAGTCTCTGCGAGATGGTTTCGATCCTCGATCACCGAGTAGAGCCAGGGGATAAAGGAGCCATATTTCAATGTCGTTTTGTTGGTCGAAAATTCGAGATGAACGTGTGTGTTGATCAGTCCCGGATAGAGTACACTGTGGTGCAGCTGCTCTATCAGGTCGGCATCGGGATATCGCTCTATGATTTCACGGAAGGGCGCAACGGCAACGATTTTGTCATCGAATGCGACGGCAAACTCTTTTTTGTATTCACCATTTATATAAGTATAGTCAGCCGCTATCATTTTCAAAACAAACTCCTTGTTAATCATATTTGGATAAAATAATACCCAAATTTATTAAATAAGGCAGAAAAATGAAAATCGTTGTTATCCAGGGTCCAAATCTCAATATGCTCGGCGTCAGAGAGAAAAATATTTATGGTCCGATGAAGCTGGAAGATATCCATGCACAAATGAAAGGTTTCGCCGACCAGAACAAGATCGAGATCGAATTTTTCCAGAGCAACCTGGAAGGTGAAATCGTAGATCGTATCCAGGAGTGTGTCGGAGAGGCACAGGGTATCATCATCAACCCGGCAGCCTATACACACACCTCTATCGCGATTCGTGATGCTTTGAGTGCAGTACAGATCCCGGCTATCGAAGTGCACCTTTCCAACATCTACCAGAGAGAAGAGTTCAGACAAAAATCCCTCATCGCGCCGGTTTCAGCCGGACAGATCACGGGAATGGGGCCGTTTGGCTATCATTTGGCAATGGTCGGTATGACACAGATCTTTAATGAGCTCAATGCCATGAAACAGGCACAAAAGGCACAAGAACAGACTCAGGCCCAGGCAAACAAATAACGATTTATCAGAGTGTATGCCAAATAGACACCAAGGAAAACCGTGAACTATATCCTCAAGGATGAAAACGCACTCTATTATGAGTGCGGCTACAGCAGTGACAATGCGCTCTATCTCAAGTGTGGTTCTGAAGCTTTTTTTATCACCGACAGTCGATACACTGTCGAAGCAGAAGAGAAAGTCACCCAAGCAGAAGTCATCACAAGCCCCAACCTCATCAAGACAGTCCGTAAGCTTATGAAAAAAGCCAAAATCAAAAAGCTCTCTTTTGATCCAAAAGAGTGGAGTGTCGGTGCATTTGAAGCACTTTCTGCAAAAAGCGGTATTCTTTTCAGGCAGAAGCCGGATTTTTCACACAAAAAACGCATCATCAAGCATGACCATGAGCTAGAGATACTTGCCACAGCAGCCAAGCTGGGCCGAAAAGCCTTCCAGAGGCTGGAGCAGGAGATCGACACACATGGTTTTGGGGAAGACGAGTATCGCTTGACCTATACTGCCAAGTCTATCTTGAGTGACTTTGGCCGCTATGAGCTGAGTTTTGATCCTATTGTTGCGATCAATGCCAATGCTGCAAAGCCCCATGCGTTACCTACGGATACACGACTACAGAAGGGGGGTCTGCTGCTGGTGGATGCCGGCTTGAAATACAAGCGCTACTGTTCGGACCGGACACGTACCGTCTATGCAGGGAAGCATTTTCAGTTTCGAACCCGGCAGCATTTCACAAAACGCAAGATCCAAAAAGCATACGATACCGTCCTCAAAGCCCACGACCATGCCATCCACAAAGCCCGATCAGGGATGAGAGCAAAAAAGGTGGATGCTTTGACACGCGATCTCATCGAAAAAGCCGGTTTTGGTAAATATTTTGTCCACTCCACCGGTCATGGTGTCGGACTGGATATTCATGAGATGCCCTATATCTCCTCGCGATCAGAGACGATCATCGAAGATGGGATGGTGTACACGATCGAGCCGGGTATCTATATCCCCGGTGCGTTTGGCATCCGTATCGAAGATATGGTCGCGATGGTCGATGGAAAGGCGGCGGTACTATGATCAGAGAGCGTTTGCTGGGCGATCACTTCGCCCTGATCAAAATGCCGCATTATCCTTATGTGGCATCATCACAAGCAAGAAAAAGGAAAAGGTATCGCGGACACAAGGCAGTCATAGGCGTCGGCGGTAATATCGGGGATGTCTTGAGGCGCTTCGAGCATCTCTACTGGTATCTGAGGCGCTCGAAGTCTGTGACACTGATCAGGAGTTCGTCCATCCTTCGCAATCCTCCTTTTGGCTATCTGGATCAGGCTGATTTTTACAACACAGTCCTGCTCTTGAGTACTGCACTGACTCCGAGAGAATTGCTCCGCTACCTGCTGCGTGTTGAGAAGAGGTTCGGAAGGAAGCGATCGATCAAAGATGGCCCGAGAACACTGGATCTGGATATTATCTTTTATGATGACATTCAGATCGATACCAAAACACTGAAGATACCCCATCCTGACTGGATGAACCGTGAATCGGTTCTGATACCGATGAAGTACCTGAAAGGCAGACGATGATAAATGTGACACTGGTAGCACCGACACCGCAAGAGGCGTATGAGCTGGCAAAGGCAAGATATGGAAATCATTTCAATCTACTCTCCGCCAGGCAGATAAAGCAAACCGAGGGAGGAGAGGTCAGCTGCGAAATCATGATCTCTGTCTCCAAGAAGCATTTTTTGCAGTTCAACGGTGTACTCGAGGAGGATGAGGACGAAGAGAGCCTGGATACAGGGCTGATGGATGAGATCTCTGTCTTGCAGAGCCAGATAGCCAAGATGAAAAATGAGTTGCAGGAGCACAAGGAGACAGCTGTCGATAAGGTCCGAGCTCTGTTTGTCGAAAAAGGCATTGCAGCAGAGTGGCTGGAACGTATACTGGAGCCACTGGTCGGCACGGCAGTGGCAGAGGATGAGAAACTGCTGGTTGCCCGTCTCCTGGAAGAGATCGATGAGACACTTCAGATCAAAGAGGAGAAGATCGAGGGCAAAAAGGTGATGATGTTTGTCGGCCCTACGGGGGTAGGGAAGACGACGACGATCGCCAAGCTGGCAGCGCGTTATGCCTACCTGATGGACAAGCCCTATCGCGTGGCACTGCTGAACCTGGACAGCTTCAAGATAGGTGCCTTTGAACAGTTGGCTCATTTTGCCGATATCATGCAGCTTCACTATTTGACAGCTGCCAATACAGAGGAATTCAAAGAAATTTATGCCAAAGTGAGGGATTATGATATCGTTTTGATCGATACGGCGGGAATGTCTCCCTATGATACGGAAAAACTTGTCAAAACAGTCGAGTATATCAATGCTGACAAGACGCAATCCATAGAAGTCAATCTGCTGATTTCGGCAACGGTCAAATATGAAGATATCAAGGATATCCACAACACATTCTCTTTTCTTGATCTTGACAGCGTGCTGCTGAGTAAATTTGATGAAACCAAACATTTGGGGCCGGTTTTGAGTTATCTGATGCTCAATCCTGTACCGCTGAGCTATTTCAGTATCGGCCAGGAGGTTCCTGATGATTTGATCGTCGCAGACAAAGAGTATCTTCTCCAGCGTTTCATCGGAGATCTGGATGCCTGAATCCCAGGGCAGCAAACTCAAAGCAATGATGCGCAGTATCGCACAGACAGTCGATCTGGAAGTCTGCTTGGTGCCCTATGGCATAAAGAAAAAATCGATAGAGAAAATTAAAGAAGGGGATATACTGATGCTCCCGAGCAGCCATCCCGAGGTGGTGGTTTTGGATGAAGATCAGCAGGTGCTGGCGCAGGGTTTTTATGGGTTCCACCATGGCATCCCATCTGTTTTGCTGCAAAACAGAGACAAGGATCTTGTCAATAGTAAAAAATATGAATCTTTCAAAATCTCTCTCGGTACGATCCGGAGCGTAGCGTTTGATCAGGAGGATATTGTCAGTTTGCAGCAAAACGATCGCTACAATGCAACCCTTTATCACAAAGGAGAGCTTCTGGCATATGCGAACTTCGTACAAGTCGAACAGAAGGTAGCACTTCAGATAGAAGAGGTGAAATAGTGGCGCAGAAAGTACTGGTAGGTTTGAGCGGCGGTGTTGATTCGACGGTGACGGCGATCCTCCTCCAGAGAGAAGGCTATGAAGTCGAGGGCGTCTATATGAAGCTGCACGAAAAAGAGGGCTATCACGAAGCCAACTTCAGCCGGGCGGAGCGCGTGGCTGCCTATCTGGGGATCAAGATACACTTTCTCGATCTGGGAGAAGATTTCAAGCGCGAAGTCTATGACTACTTTGTGGAGAGTTACAAAGAGGGCTTGACACCCAACCCCTGTGTGATGTGCAATCGCACGATCAAGTTTGGCAAACTGATGGATTTCGCCGATAGGGTCGGTGCAGATCTTGTCGCCACCGGGCACTATGTCAAGTGTGACGGCAAAGCGATCTATAGGGCGAAGGACAAGAGCAAAGATCAGAGCTATTTTCTCTGTGAAATCAAGAAAGAGGTGTTGCCAAGGCTGATCTTTCCTCTGGGGGAGTGGATCAAAGAGGATGTCAAGGTCTTCGCTGCCGACATAGAGATCCTTCAGGATATCGCTACCCAGAAGGAGAGTTCCGAGATCTGTTTTGTTGAGAATGATTATACAGAGATTCTCGAAAAACATATGGATATCGATCTGGAGGGTGAAACAGTCGACACACAAGGCAATGTGGTCGGCAATCACAAAGGCTATATGCACTATACGATAGGAAAAAGAAGAGGCTTCTTCGTCAATGGTGCCCATGATCCGCATTTTGTCCTCGATATCAAAGCCTCATCCAATCAGATCGTTGTCGGGACACGTGAAAAGCTCGAAGTCAGCCATTTTGACGTCAAGCAGATCAATCTTTTTGAGACGCTGAGTGATTTTCACTGTGATGTCAAAGTGCGCTATCGCACCAGAGCAGTTCCTGCACACGTGCGGATCGAGGGAGAGAAGGGGAGAGTGGTGCTGAAGGAGCCGGTTTTTGGTTTGGCCAAAGGACAGATCGCTGCGTTTTATGATGGAGAGAAGCTGCTGGGCGGCGGAGTCATTTGCTGATGGCTTTAAGTATCTATCTTGTCCGGTATTGTTGCATCATGCATCGCAAAATGAGACCTCTTTATGGTAAAATACGCCAATTTTAATTGGATGGTGGCACATGGCATTACGAGAAATTACCTATCGGAAAGAACAATTTGATCTCAGCTATGAGCTGGTCAATCCTGCCCAAAAAGAGTCTTTGCTTATTTTGCATGGCTGGGGCAGCAACAAGGAGATCATGATGCAGGCTTTTGCCGGGACACTGCCTCAATACAAGCATATCTATCTGGACCTGCCCGGCTTTGGCAATAGCAGCAATGGATATATCCTGACGACCAGGGAGTATGCTGATATCGTGAAACGTTTTCTCGAATCGATACACGTCGATGCGAAGATCATCATGGGGCACTCTTTTGGCGGGAAGATCGCGACACTGCTGAAGCCACAGTGTCTTGTGCTGCTCTCCTCCTCGGGGGTGCAGGTACCCAAGCCTCTCAGTGTACGGATAAAAATCAGCCTCTTCAAACTCGTCAGGTCACTGGGGTTTGAGCGCATCCGAAACCTCTTTGTCAGCGCTGATGCCAGGGGTATGAGTCGAGAAATGTATGAGACATTCAAAAATGTCGTCAATGAAGATTTTGAAATCAATTTCTCCTACTATAAAGGAAAAGGGATCTTTTTCTGGGGGATTGATGATACGGCGACACCGCTATGGACCGGGGAGAAGATCAAGGCATTGATCCCCGAAAGCAGACTCTATCCGTTGGAAGGCGATCACTTCTTCTTTCTCAAACACAGCGATTTTATCGCGCAAACTATCACGACTACCTGTAAGGATACAACCCTATGATCTATCTCAATCTCACCGCTTATCTGCTCTTTATCGGAGTGATGGGCTACTACTTCATCACCAATCTGCAGTGGTATAGCTATCGCCTTGAGCGTGTCATTTTTCACCATACCAAAACCTGGTGGCACTTCGTCTATTTCCTGATCCCTTTTGTGCTCTATGAGCTGATCAGTGCTTTGAGCGACGGACGATACGGCTTCGTCGCGGTACTGCTCTATCTGCCGCTTTTTCTCTATTGGGTACGGGGGCTGGATAAGCGACTGGTCTTTACCGGACGGGTCAAGCGCTTCTTTGCGGCACTCTATCTCTTCGCGATCCTTATGGCTTTTGCTTTTCATTTCTTCTCTGTTTTTATTCCCATTATGCTGGCCTATATCGTTTCGCTGCTGATCGAAAAGATGCTTTTTGAAGGTTTCAGGCGCAAAGCTGAGAAAAAGTTGGAGTCGATGGATGAGATGATCGTGGTCGGTATTACAGCCAGTTATGGCAAGACCAGTATCAAAAACTTCATCGCCCACCTGCTTGCCAAAAAGTACAAAACCTACGCCACCCCGCGATCGGTCAACACCTTCGGCGGTGTCCTCAAAGATATCAATGAAGATCTGCCCGAAGATACCGAAGTCTATGTCGTGGAGATGGGTGCGAGGGGAGAGGGGGATATCCGGGAGATCGCCACCTTCGTCAACCCGCACTATGCTGTCGTAGGCAAGATCGGGCCGGCACATATCGAATATTTCCGCACACTGGAAAATATCCGCAACACCAAGATGGAGATCCTCCAGAGTGAACGTCTCAAAGAGGCATGGATCGACCAGAGTGCGAAGATCAAAACAACAGAGCATATCCATATGTTCGGACAGGATATCAAGGATGTCAAAGCGACACTCGAAGGTACGAGCTTCACGCTGGACGATATCCGATACCATGCCTCCATCCTGGGTGCTTTCAATGCGATGAATCTGGCCGCTGCCGTCAAAGTAGCCAAAGCACTGGGTCTGAGTGATGCAGAGATACAGGAGGGGCTGCAGACTCTCGAGCCGGTACCGCACCGTCTCCAGCGCATAGACGCCGGCGGCAAAGTGATCCTCGATGACAGCTTCAATGGCAATATCGACGGGATGATGGCTGCTTTCGAGCTGGCATCAAGCTATCCGGGCCGCAAAGTCGTCATCACGCCGGGATTGGTCGAAGTCGATGATGATCTCAATATCGAAGTGGCCAAAAGAGTCAATGAACTCTTTGACCTGGTGGTCGTGACGGGTGATTTGAACTATGCGATCTTCAAAAAGTATGTCGATCCTGATAAATTGAAAAAACTGGAGAGCAAAGAGAAGATGGAAGAGATGCTTGTGACCGAAACAGTCGCCGGCGATTTGATCCTCTTCGCGAATGATGCGCCGAGCTTTATCTGATCGATCCGTACTTACTCAGCCGATCAATTCACTGCATAGATCGAAGCGGTTGTGTGTCATCAAGTGCACTTTGCCGTGCACTCCCATCACTTCATCAAAGATCTCTTTGGAGAGGGCATAGCCTACCTCCTGCTCTCTCTCTTCTCCATCCATCGACGCTAGATTCATTTCATCGATGATCGCCTTGGGGACACTGATGCCGGGCACTTTGTCGTCGATGAAGTTGGCGGTTTTGGCGCGCACGATAGGGAATTGCCCCAGGATGAGCTGTGCCTCTTTGGCAGTTTCCCGGATACTGATCGTTTTGGCTTCTTCGAAGAGTTCCAGAAGCTCTTTGGCATTTTCCAGATCATAGACAGGCTGTGTGATGATCGCTCTGGCGCCATAGTTGAGCTTTTTGATGATGCGCTTTTGCAGTCGTCGCATATCTTTGGCATAGGCATTGCTCACGGCGAAGGGATAGATCGGTTTGGGGGCGGGGCGAAGTGGCTTATTGCTGTAGTCCACCCCTTTGTTGAGATGGTAGATGATACTCAGCAGCAGGGTTGAGTCGCGCTCGAGCACGCCTTTGACTTCGGGTTGGTCAGAGTATTTGGCGGGATCTCCGGTCAGTGCGAGGATGCAGCGCAGGTCGAAGTCGTTGGCGCCGAGCAGGGTGGACTGGAGTGAGAGTTTGTTTTTGTCACGCATGCTCATCGTGGCGATGACAGCTTTGCCAAAGGTCTGCTGAACTTTGATGGCGGAGAGTACGCCTGACATTTTGAGCTTGGCGAGGGGGTTGTCTGTCACGGAGAAGCCTGAGACTTTTTCTTGCAAGCCGCTCTTTTTGATTTTGGAAATGATCCCGTCGATGGATGCCCCGTGCGGGGGGTTGATTTCGACAGTGATAAAGGGCTTCTCGCTACAAAGATTCTGGCAAAACTGATCAAACATATTAAGTACTCTTTTTATGAAAATATTGGTTATAATCTTATCGAAAGATTGCATAGAGCAGCATTTGTATATTTGATAATATGAAGATGGTTTTGGCTTATTGTTCTGTTTTTGATACGAATACTTCTGTTGTATCAAAAACGGCGTATCAGGCAGGACCAAAAAAAGGATTAATAATGAAACTGGCAGTATTTGATTTCGATTCGACACTGATGGATGGAGAAACCATCGAATTTTTGGCGGCGCCTCTGGGACTGGAGGAGCAGGTAGCAGCGATCACAAAGCGGGCGATGGCGGGTGAGCTGGATTTTTTCAAGTCTCTTGTCGCCCGAGTAGCGCTCCTGGAGGGCTTGCACAAGAGCAAGGTAGATGAGATCTGTGCTGATCTGCCCATGATGCCCGGTGCAGCCGAGGTCGTATCCGGACTCAAGGCGCAGGGCTACCGGGTCGTCTGTTTCTCTGGCGGCTTTCGCAACGCCACTTCCCCGGCATCCAAACGACTGGGTATCGATGCAGACTTTTCCAATGTCCTGCACGATGATGAGGGTATCTTGACAGGCAAAGTCGGCGGCGATATGATGTTTGGCTTCTCCAAGGGCGACTTACTGCTGCGTCTCCAGCATCTTCTGGGTATAGACCGTGCCAATACACTGGTCGTAGGCGACGGGGCCAATGACCTGAGCATGTTCGAGCACGCCGATACCCGCGTGGCATTCTGTGCCAAACCGGTACTCAGAGAGCAGGCGACGCATGTGGTGGACACCAAAGATCTGCGAGAGATTTTGAAACTATAAAAAGAAGAGACAGTGAAAAATTTATTTGACGAAAACAAAGCCGAAGGCCTCGATGATCTGGCGATGCGGGTCTATACCTCCAGACTGCTCGGAAGTGATCAGGATCTTGTCCTGCATGGAGGAGGCAATACCTCTGTGAAGATCGATGATCTCCTCTATGTCAAGGGGAGTGGCTGGGATCTGGGCTCTATCGAGAAGGAGGGGTTTTCTCCGACGCGGATGGAGGCACTGCTGGCACTGCTGGAGTATAAGAGACTCAGTGACAGTGAGATGGTCCGGTATCAGAAGGAGGCATTGGTAGACCAGAGTGCCCCCAATCCTTCGATCGAAGCGATCTTGCATGCACTGATCCCCTATAAGTTTGTCGATCACACCCACGCCGATGCCGTGGTGACGATCTCCAACACTGTTGAGGGGAAGGCATTGATCGAAGCGTTGTATGGAGAGGAGTATCTGATCGTGCCCTATGTGATGCCCGGATTTGTCCTGGCCAAAGTGATCGATGAGATGACGCGCGGGGTGGATTGGGAGAGTCTGGAGGGGATGATCTTGCATCATCACGGGGTTTTTACCTTCGACCATGATGCCCGGAGGAGCTATGACAAGATGATCGATACTGTGGCCAAAGCCGAAGCTTATCTCGATGCTCATGCTTCTCTCTCCATGGAAGCCGTGGCAAAAGAGGCGTCCTGTGATCTCGACGCACTCGGGAAGCTCCTCTCAGAAGCCAAAGGCTACGAAGTCGCTTTGCGGCTCAATCGGTCGCCGCTGGCGCACTATTTTGCGTCTCAGGAGGATATGACGCTCTACCACAAGGGAGTACTGACCCCCGAGCATATCATCCGCACCAAGCGCTTCCCGGCGCTCTTCGATCAAAACTATGCCAAGGAACTGGAGAGTTACATAGAAAACTATGAAGCCTACTTCTTTAGACATGCTACTGATGAAGTGATGCTCAACCCCGCCCCCAACTGGGCAGTGATCAAGGGCGTAGGCACCCTCTCGATCGGCAAAAATGAAAAAGAGACGAAGATCATCGAAGATATCACATCACACACGATGAAGGCGATACTGCAGGGAGAAAAGCTGGGCGGCTATCAGAGTATCAGCGAAGCGGATAGTTTTGCGATGGAGTATTGGGAACTGGAGCAGATGAAACTCAAGGGGAAGTGACAAACTTCCACAAGAGGTATTTGAGGGTGCAGCCAATATCCGTGAGGGGTATTTTGGGTTGCAGGGGGAGATCTATAAATGATATTTGGAGTCGGAGACTTTAGTCCCGAATAACGGAGGCATAGCCTGCCAATTCCGGAAAAAGAAGCTTTATGATAGAAAATAGAAATTATTCACACCTACCTCATATAGACCTTATTGGGCAATATCAATTTATCACGTTTAGAACAAAGGAGAGCTTAGATGCCTATCTTAAGAAACTTTACGATAGTAATGAGCCGGAGAAAATAAAACAATATAAAATGGATAAATATCTTGATAGTTCATTAAATGGTGCATTGCTATATGGTGAGCTATTGGAAAAGATTAGAGATTATTATTTGAATTATGACAAAAATGTTTTTGAAATAGAAGCTTTGAGTATGATGCCAAATCATATTCATGTTTTGCTCAAGCAGAATGATACGATAAGTAATGTTATGCGCGTGCTCAAAGGCGGTGCTGGTCATATTGTGAATAAAACTTTGGATAGAAAAGGTGCTGTTTGGTCAAGAGATTATTACGACAAAGCTATAAGAGATGAAAAACACTTTTGGGTTGTTTATGAGTATATTAAGTATAATGCACTAAAAGCAAATTTGGATGATGCCCAAAGCAGGTTTTACGGCAAACAGGAATCGGTAGGCTTTGCCTCCGCCAATGTTCGGGACTAAAGCCTCCGTTTCCGGCTTATAGCGTCCGGGACTAAAGTCTCCGGTTCCGGTTTGTTTGGGTATTGGATGATGCGCAAAGTAGGTGTTGCGGTAAACAGGAATCGGTAGGCTTTGCCTCCGCTAATGTTCGGGACTAAAGTCTCCGTTTCCGGTTTATAGCGTTCGGGACTAAAGTCTCCGTTTCCGGTTTGTTTGGGTATTGGAAGTTTCTGTCACAACTCAAGAGGAGGGAAAAACATGGCATATCTAATGACAATCGACGCGGGGACGGGGTCTATCCGTGCGGTGATCTTCGATGAGGCAGGCAAGCAGGTCTCGGTGGGGCAGCGGGAGTGGGAGCATTTGGCGGAAGCCGGTGTGCCTGACTCGATGAATTTTGACTTTCGGAAAAATTGGGAGATCACAGCGGAGTGTATCCGTGAGGCGATTGCCAAAGCCGGTATCGATCCCAGGGAGATCCTCGCGGTCACTGCTTCGTCGATGCGTGAAGGGATCGTGCTTTATGATGCCGAGGGCAGGGAACTCTGGGCAGTCGCCAATGTCGATGCGCGTGCTTCGGTGGAGGTGCGAGAACTCAAAGAACACTTCCCCGGCATCGAAGAGGAGTTTTACCGCGAATCAGGACAGACCTTCGCTCTGGGTGCTTTGCCGAGGTTGCTCTGGGTCAAAAAGCACCGACCTGAACTCTACGAGATGACAGCAACACTTTCGATGATCAGCGACTGGGTCTTGGCAAAGCTCTCCGGCGTGATCGCTACGGACCCCTCCAATGCCGGTACGACAGGGATCTTTTCTCTGGTCAGGCGGGACTGGGATCGGTCGCAGGCATCCAGGGTGGGACTGAAGGAAGATATCTTTCCGCCGGTTTATGAGCCTTCTGAAGTGATCGGTGAAGTGACTGCCAAAGCGGGTAGCAAAACAGGATTGGCCCCCGGGACGAGAGTCGTGATGGGTGGAGGTGATGTACAGCTGGGGTCGGCCGGACTGGGTGTCGTGAGGGCAGGAGAGAGTGCGATCCTCGGCGGGAGCTTCTGGCAGCAGATCGTGACCATCGATGCCTCTGTCACTCCCCCGGAAGATATGCGACTGCGTGTCAACCCTCATGTGGTGAAGGGACTCTCGCAGGCAGAGGGGATCACCTTTTTCAGCGGACTAGTGATGCGCTGGTTCAGGGATGCCTTTTGTGATGCGGAGAAAGCAGAGGCTGCAAGAAGAGGTATCGATACGTATGCAGTACTCGAAGAAGCAGCATCCAAAGTACCGGTAGGCTCTCACGGGATCATCCCGATCTTCTCTGATGCGATGAACTATGGCCGATGGTATCATGCCAGCCCCTCCTTCCTCAACCTCACACTCGACCCGAAGACGAGCAACAGAGCGAGTATGTTCCGAAGCCTCGAAGAGAACGCCGCGATCGTCTCCGCGATCAACCTGGGGGCTATCTCATCGTTCAGTGGTATCGACAGTGACACCCTGACCTTTGCAGGAGGCGCAAGCAAGGGGACCCTCTGGCCACAGATCCTCGCGGATGTGACAGGCAGACAGGTCCGCATCCCCGTGGTCAAAGAAGCAACTTCTCTAGGCGGCGCCATGATGGCCGGGATCGGTGCAGGCATCTACAGTGATATCGACGAGGTGGCAAAAAGAGTGGTAGAGTGGGAGAGAACCGTGGAGCCAAATCGTGATAATATTCAAAAATATCAAGAGATAGCCGCTCAGTGGCAGGAGATATATGCGAAGCAGCTCAAACTGGTAGATCAGGGATTGCTGACTTCGATGTGGAAAGCGCCGGGAATTAAGTAAAATAATATTATGATAGCTTATATCATAAATATGGAGAGACAAATGTATAAAATTCTTATCGGGGTACTTTTCGTAGCCACAACATTTGCAGCAGCACAGGTGCCTGTCACTTTCGAGAAAACGTTTGGAGGCAAGGATGACGATCTGGCCAGGGCAGTCGTGGAGACAAAAGATGGCTATCTTATCGCCGGCAAAACCAAAAG
The DNA here is from genome assembly GCA_024763175.1 of Sulfurovum sp. Classification (GTDB taxonomy): domain Bacteria; phylum Campylobacterota; class Campylobacteria; order Campylobacterales; family Sulfurovaceae; genus SZUA-451. Next base: position 1,317 of record JANTGA010000030.1, on the reverse strand, counting down.
CTTCACCAGGCACAGAGATTTTGATGCATATATCATCAAAATCGACAAAAACGGAAAGAAACTCTGGTCCAGAACCTATGGCGCAGAGAGAGATGAAGATGCCAATGACATTATCAATTATGGATCGGGAGCTGTCTTCGTAGGGTCCACGAAGACCTTGGGAAATCAAGAGAAAAGCTACTATATCAACCGGATCGACCAAAACGGGAAGCATATCTGGAGAAAGGCTTATTTCAAAGATGGAAACGATGAATATACCAGTAGTTCTGTCGTAACGGACGGCAAAAACCTGGTTGTTGGCGGAACGGAACTGCATCGCGGTTTTACTACCTCTGATGTCAGTCCGCTCGTCCTACAGCTCAACAGCAGAGGCCAGCGAATCTGGGAGCACTATCTGGGTGGCAGAAAAAAAGACTATATCAATAAAATCATCTATACAGGTGATGGCTATCTGGTCGTCGGAAAGACTGAGAGTTACGGTCATGGTGATTTTGATATGTATGCCATCAAGTTGGACAAAAAGGGCAAATGGCAATGGTATAACGCTTTTGGTGGCGGAGATGATGACACTGCCAACGATGTGATCGAGGCGGACGACGGCTTTCTGCTGGTGGGCTCAACCAACAGCTTTGGGCTGACGCGCGATGATGTCCTTATCGTCAAAACCGATAAAAACGGCAAGAGACTCTGGCAACGAAGTTATGGAGGCGACTACACTGATCAAGCTTATGCCATCACGAAGAGCCCCGATGGCGGCTTCGTCGTAGTGGGCAGGACAGAGAGCTTCAACCGTCGTAATGGTTTCGATCTCTATCTCTTCAAGATCGATGCGCAGGGCCGACTCATCTGGCAGCGCACAGAGGGAGGCAAAAGCAACGATGCCGGGTATGATATCATCACGACAAAAGACGGCTATCTCATCGTAGGCGAGAAAAAATCAGATCTCAGCAGAGACAGCAATGTGTGGGTTCTCAAAGTCGATTTCAATGGAAAAATGAAGTAAGAGAGATCAAAAAGTATCATATAATCCGGTTCCTTCTAAAAAAGTAGTTTTCGGTAAAAGAAAGTACACTTTAAGTATAATGGATACTTTAAAAGGTCAGTGAGCTATTGAGGTACAATCAAGGAGGTCAAGACGATGAAAAGATCGATCATAGCGATTGCACTGCTGACGCTGCTTTGGGGTGCCCAAGGTACCGGGGTACCGGCATCGAAAACATATCTGGCAGCCGGGAACTTTTATCCGAGTCGTACGCTCAGAGATGATGGATCAAGTCTCTACTACTATCAGCAGAAAGTTGATGAACTACAAAGAGA
>JANTGA010000029.1 GCA_024763175.1 Sulfurovum sp. | reverse complement strand
CCGATTTTTGATTTGGCAGTGCGATATCAAGATCCAGCAGTTTAGAGGCATCTTCGCTCTTTTGGTAGAGAGAAAGCACATACTGCTTGTGATAATCCTCTATGAGCCCCATAAACTCAATGATATTCTGTGCTTTGAGCTGGTCGACGATCGTCTGCACATCCAACCCATACGCTCTTACTTTTTTGGCATCCAGCAGCAGTTTATATTCACTCCACGCCGGTGCTTTTATCTGTATATCGTAGACTCCGGGAATGGAGAGCAGTACCGGCTTTAGTTCGTAGTAGAGTTTCTCTGTCAATTTTGCACGGGAGAGCGAATTGGAGCCGATAGCATAGATGGAGACAGGATAGATACTCGGTGTTGCCTGCCGAATGGTGATAGAAGCAGAGGCAGGAATACGATTTTTGATATCTGCTATGCGTGCCTGAACCAGTTGATATGCCAGATAGGGGTCAATATTCCAGTTGAAATAGAGACTGATATCCGTAGAACCGATGGAGGTGGAGGAGACGATTTTTTCTACATCCTGTACGGTTTTGAGCGCTTCCTCGCTGGGCTTGGTCACCGAAAACAGCATCTGTTTGATGGGGGCATAGCCATTTTCGATACTCACTTCGATACGAGGGAAAAAGACATTGGGGAAGACGCCTTTGGGAATAGATGAGGAGAGTTTGTACCCCACAGCAGCCAGCAAAAAAACAACGATAAAAATCGCTAATTTATTTTTCAGGATATAGAGAAAAAAGCCCTTCTGCTCTTTCATTGTATAAGCTCCACAATGGCTCCGTCATGGAGCATATAGGCATTTTTCAAAGCGATTTGATCCTCTGCTTTCAGATGATCTGTGATCAACACTTTGTCGATCATATCTTTTTCCACGGTGACAAAGTGAAGTGCGGCTTTGCCCTTTTTTATGAGAAACAGCGCCGGACGATTTTGGACCAAAACAATAGCATCCTTGGGAATGATCCAGCCTTTTGTCTGCGCTGTTTGTATCTGGGCTTCTATATGCAGTCCGACCGGCAAAGGCTGAGAAGGCAGGGCTATGACATCGAGTAGATTGTCACTGCTTTGGGGAAGTATGGCTATGATTTTGGCCTGGGCAGAAATGCCTTGCTCTTTAATGTTGACCTTTTGTCCGATATGCAGTTCTTTGGCAAAGAGTGGTGAGACAAAAAGCCGTATCTGCACATGGGCATCGATGATCTTGCAAAGTGTTTGCCCGTAAGCGACATAACTCCCGTCAGGAAGCAGTGAATCTACATACCCGGCTACCGGTGCCTTCACCGCAGAAGCGCTGTTTTGAAGTTCCAATCTATTCAATTCTATTTTGGCTTGGTTGAGAGAGATACGTGTCCCTTCTAAAAGATTTTGCTGATCCAAAAGCTGGTTTTTTGAGAGGATTCCAAGCTTCATCATCTCTTTGGCACTTTGAAGTTTGCTTTTTTGAGCCAGGAGCTGCTGTCGTAAAAGTTTGATATTGGACTTCAGTATTGTCATAGTGCTTTTTTGCTGGGCATTACTGATCGTTGCCACAACATCACCTTTTTGAACCAGCTCTCCATTAAAACTCTTGACATGCAAAATACCTTCCGACAGTGTGTTGATGGTAATCTTTTGACGGGGTTCCGTGATACCGGTCACGGTTTGGCTCATAGGTATCGTTGCATTTTTTGGGAAGACGACACTGACTTTCGCATGGCGTTCCTGCTTGGGCACCTGAAGTGTTTTTGCCGTTTCTTCATCGTTGTCTTCAAAGAAAGCGAAAAGAGAAGAGCTGAAAAGAAGCAAGAGGCTGAAGATCAGGAGAGATCGCTTATTCATAAATATTTCCTTCCGAAAGCACATTTAAAATAAGTGCATTCTCTATCATCCTGTATTTGGCATCGATCTGCGCTTCGTGTGTAGCAAGGCCCTCTTTGACGGTTTGCAGGTACGTGTTTAGATCGACATAGTGTTTGAGGTAGGCCGTTCTCATATTTTTGAGCGAGATATTGGTCTTTTTCAGGGTTTTGCTGAGTGAAGCCAATGACCTTTTGGCTGTTTGGTAGTTGCTCTTCCAAGCAATGTATTGCGCTTTTCGTTCTATCTCCAATGCTTTCTTCTGACTATTTATTCTCAGCGCATCGACTTTTTGTCTCTCCGCACTGTGCGTCATCCCTCCGTCAAAGTGCATACTTAGCCCCATACTCAGAGTATAGTTATCTCCATTGGCCGTAGGGTCGTTGTTGTACTCCTGGTTGGCACCGATGACGGCATCGGGCATCCAGCTCTGTTGGATCTGTTTGACTTTTTGCAACGACTGCCTTGCCCGATTGTCATTGAGCTTGAGTTGCGGGCTGTGGGCAAGAAAACGGGGCAGATCACTATGCAGTTTCGCAGAAGAGAGTTTTGGAATGGCGATATGGGGAGCATAAAGTTTCAGTTGGGCCCTCATCATTGTGCTGATCTGCTCTTCACTGTCTCTCTGCACCTCTATCAGCGCCAGGATATTTTCCAGTCTTGTGAGTTCGAGCATAGGTATAGCGCCTGCTTTGAGAGCTGCTCTTGCCGCATCAAGCAGTTGGGCTTGTGTTTGATACAGCTTTTGGTAGAGTTGCAGTTTTTCTTCGCTGACGCTATAGGCGGTGATCATAGTGAGCAGCGAGAGAAAAAGTTTCTCTTTTTGGACTTGCAGCAGGAGTCTGTCCTCTTTCATCTGCAGCTGTATGAGATGGATCTCCTCCGCACTTTTCCCAAAAAGATCGATCGTATCGGTAATGCCTATATCTGTATTGTTGAAGTAGTGTTCCAAAAGTTTTGCTTTGGTCGTACCGTGCATCACACCTGCATCGAGATTGAGATAGCGCTGTTTTTTCTTTGCTTCGATGCTGAGTGCTCTGGACTGTTGCTGCAGAGTATAGGTGTCTTGGTAGGAGAGTGTTTTGAGGGCTTCTCTGTAGAAGGGGAGTATACTGCTGCTATCAGCACTTGCCATGGTTAGAAATGCGGCCGTAAATAGAAAAAATTTTATCATTTTTGTTCTTTTTGCTGCTCAAAACGCTCTTCTCTTTTCTCTTCCATTTGTATAGACGGTCTATAGCTGTGAGAATACTCCCCTTCTTTCATCTCTTTTTGATGATATGTTTGCTGGAGAGGTTGACGAGATGAACAAGCCGATAAAAATAGTAAAATAGTCAGCAGCAAAAGGGAAGTAAACCTTTTCATAAATGATCCTTTTCATAATTTTCTTTATTATAAATAGTGAAAATGAAATGAAAATGAAAAGAGAGCAAACCGTACAATAAATGACGAATTAAATTAGAGATAGGTGGGGATATGGGGATAGATTCCAGGTGATAATGATAACCTAATAAAATCCGCACCATACCTCACGCTAAGACAAACAAGAGGCACATAAGCCCCGAATAGAATTCATAGAATAAAACGGTATGACCGGGCATCTTCTATGGTATAATAACCGAAAGAAATGCGCAGGAGATGAGATGGATTTTGATGCGATTGATATGGAGATCCGATTGCGGTTTTTGCAGGAGTGGGTGGAGCGTGATCCGGCGGTCAAGGAGCGGCTGCTTCGGTATGCTTCCGACAGCATGGAGAATGAACACATCGACGGAGAAGTGGTCGAGGGTCTTGTGGGCGAGATGAGAGAGTTGATCGAGACGTACGATGCGGAGGAGGAGTATTGCGAATGTGACAATGATGGGCATGACCGCTATACGGAGCCATGGGAAAATGAAGAAGAGATCCTTGATGACCTCCTCCTGGGATTCCATGAAGCGATGGTGCATGACCTTGAGAGGGCGAATTTTCTCTCAGCTTTTGCCATACTCCTTGCCCTGTACGAAACGGCACGGGATGATACGATTGTGGTTGAGGACAACTACTACGGCCTGTTTGTCGATGGTGTCAGCGACACGCTGTTCTCCCTCTTTCGCGGCCGCTACCGGCACACATTTGCCACATCGATCCAAGCCACCCCTCTCCCCCCATCCCTCAGGAGGAAAATACTGTCACTCCTTCTCGAGCGGCTTGACCGAACCAAGCTCTATCGGGTAGGCGATTTGGCAGAGGTCCTGGAGCTTGTCTTCGATGACCAGGAGAGTGGCGCGACACTGCTTGCAGCCCTCAGAGAGCATCAGGCACTTCACCGGGAGAGTGCCCGGTTTTTTGTGACGCTTGCCCGGCGGGTTGGCGAAGAGGAGTATGCCTATAAGGTTGCTGAGTCGTACTATTCGGTCGATGCATCAGTGGCCGTACTTTATCTCGACATGCTGTGGACATCTGGTGAGGAGGAGCGTTTCATTGACGCGTCCCGCACCCTCATTGCGAAGCAGGATATGTATGGGGCGTATCTTCCCGGTATCATCCGGCACATTGATCCCCAGTCAACGCCCGAACTCTATGTCGCTGTATGGAAACTCTACACACAGCGGACACACTCCATGGAAGATTACGAACGCCTCAGACCGTACCTGACTCAAGCAGAGCGCTTGCGCTTCATCGAAACCCTTGCGATGCACAAGCCGTTTTATCTCGATCTTCTCAATGCCGAAGGGGAGTATACGACTCTTGCGAAGTTTGCCCGCGATGAGATACGATACGGTTTTCATCTGCCCGAAGCCTTGGCGTACCTTGCCCCGCATGATCCGAAGGAAGCATGGGCGATCGCAGTCGAATATTGTGAAAAGCTGATGGGTGACCGGGACAGAAAGCGAAAGACGTATCAGGAGATGATGCGCATCTTCAGCGCACTCGAAGCATCCCCCGCCATCCGGGACGACCTCCGTCGTTATCTCACAACACTCTACCACCATCAGCCAAAACTCCCGGCACTCCGGAATGAGATTAAGAAGCGTTTTGGGAAGATGAACTAAATACTCTTACCCATACCTTAAACTCTATGATGTAGATGTATTTGTCTATTATAACCGTGAGTTAGCTTCAAGTCATTATCTATCAAGCTATCATAAATATCATCCTGAAGTCTTATTTTGTCATTATACTGCGTTGTCAAAAAGTCTATCAATATATCACTAAAAGACATTTTCACCTCTTTATTTGGAAGCTTTGGCTTGTACTCTATACCGCCTCTTCTCTTTTCTATCATTTTATCTATCGTAAGATACCCGCTCTGATAAAGTATTACCTCCAGGTTGATATTGTCTATACCAAAGCTATCTAGCAGTTGCTCTTCTACGATTATATTACTTAGTTTTGGCAGGAAATAGTGATTTTGCTCTATGAGTTTGATAAGAAATGTTGGTGTACCGGTAGCAAACCAATAATTGAAATATCTAAAATCATTTCTAATAAACTTTAACATATCAAACGGATTATATACATCATCCTTGAGGAAGTTGTAGCCATTGTACCACTTTTTGAGCTTATCCAAATCCACACCATCAAGATAGGTTATAAACTCATTCTCTATGTTGGCTTGCGTGTATCCACATAGTCTTGATTATATCATATATTGTAACATAAATTAAAAACCTTAAGTAAAGTTATCATTATCACCCCGTATACTACTATATAGGTGATTAACCCACATCTTCAAATCTAAGACAAAGTACATCTACTATTTTTTTTCTAGTGATAAAATTATCAATAGAAGTTAATTTTTTAATTAACCTATTTTTTGAAATAGTTCTAATTTGTTGACACAATAGTATTGATGGTTTTTCAAGTTCATCTTGTAATAGTAATTCATTTGGATATATTTTTCTTCCAACTTTTAATGATGTTATAGGAATGACCGTAACTACATCGAGCAAATTTTCATAATTATTTGAAATAATTAAAACTGGTCTTTTCCCAAACTGTTCTCTACCAACAGTTGGACTTAAATCTGCTAGATATACATCATATTGATTCATTTGATATTCTCAAAATCTGAGTATTGAAATTCATTTTCAATACTTTTCATATCGTTAATGTAAAGTTCATCTTTTGAAGCTTCTATCATTGCTAATTTATATTGCTCTTTTTTTTGTTTTTCTATCAAAAGTTGTAAAGCATTTGATACTAATTCCGAAAATGATTGATATTGATTTATAATATCATTTAGTTCTAAATTATGAAATAAATCATCTTTTATTGCTACTGTTTTTCTGACCATGATTAAACTCCTTAATATTTGTAATACTTAATTCATACATTTATCATACCATAATAATTTAAAAGTTTGTATAAATTTTAGAAATATTAGCCTATAACGGGCGCGCTCCGCGGGTGCAAGCAACGACTATCTTGAGGAATAAGTTCCCGCTAGGGATACTTATTCCTCTCCAAGAATTTGTTATGTTTATTACTGTCAACGTTTTATCTCGTTCCCAGCGTCCTCGTTGGGAATGCATATATTTGTGTTTGTCTGGAGGGTGCTTATGGTTTGAGAGTCATGTATGCATCCCAAGCTGGAGCTTGGGAACGAAGAAAAGACTGCTTACAAAATCACTTCTACTGTTGTGCCGATATCAAGTTCGGATTTGATCTGCAGTTCGCCGCTATGGAGCTCTATACTGTTTCTGACAATCGAAAGTCCGAGTCCAAACCCTTCTATCTCCTTATTCCGTGACTCATCTACTCTGTAAAAACGATCTGTGATTTTTGACATATTTTCCTGAGATATCCCCATGCCCTCATCCTGGACAATAAAATGGATTTTTTTATCTTCCCAGAGTGAAATCTGTATCTTTTTCCCCGGCAATGTATATTTGATCGCATTGTCTATCAGGTTGGAGAAGATCGCGTTGATCAGTTCAGGGCTTGCATTTTTTGTTGCTTTTTCAAACCTGATCATTTTCAAATCAATATTTTTTTCTTTGGCTTTTGCAAGATAATTATCTACGGTCTCCAGCAAAATAGCATTCAGGTCGCAGGGGACAAAACTTTGTACTATGCTTTCTTTTGAATATTTGCTGAGCTGGAGCAACTCTTCTACGATTTTTTGGATCTTGCAGGATTCGGATCGTATCAAGTCCAAACTCTCTTTATAATACGCTCTATCTCGATCTTTTTTGAGAGCCAATTCAATTTTTCCATTGATCACTGTCAGGGGTGTTTTGAGTTCGTGGGATACATCATCATTGAACCTATCCAACTTTTCTACACCATCTTTCAGCCTATCTACCATCGTGTTAAAACTATCTATCAAATCCCGGATCTCGTCTTCGGGCTCCGTAAGTGGTATTTTGCCTTGAAAATTGTGGATTGAGATATCTTTTGCCACAGAACTGATATTTTGTATGGGTTTCAAGATCTTATTGACCATTCTGTTTGCCAACAGCAGAAAAAATAAAAAAAGCATGGACTCCAACGCTATGATAATAGCAATGACATTTTCAAATCCTTCATCTATATCATCTTCAAAAACTATGATAGCGCCATCAAAAGGTTCTTTGAACTGCAATACATAAAGTGCTGTTTGGCTCTCTTTTCTCTCTATCGTAGAAAAGGGTTCTTTTTTCTGGATTATTTTTTCAATATTTTGGAGGTCAAACTCTCTTGTCTTGTATGCGATCTGACTCTTTTTTGCGATTGCAAAAGGAAATTTTGAATGTATATCACCAAACTTTGCAGTATCCAGATGCTCTTTAATATCAAGAGACTGGGCGTATAGCCCATTTTTTGCTGTCTCGATCATATTTTGGTTCAAAAAATAATAAAAGATAAACCCAAAGACCACGAGCATAAAAAAAGAGATGGCACCAAAAGATAACAGAACTTTTGCTTTTAACCTTTTATGCTTCAATCTTGTACCCCAGCCCTTTAAAACTTTTGATAAAGTCTTTACCCAGCTTTTTTCGTATATGGTAAATCGTCACCTGGATGACATTGCTTTGATTGAACTCTTCATTTGTCCATAGCTGCTCTTCGATCATAAACTTGGAAACATAGGCATTTTTTCTCTGGATCAGAAACATCAAGAGTTCGTACTCTTTTGCAGTCAGATTGACCACTTCACCATCCTGTTCCACTCTTTTTTTGCTGATATTGATCGTAACATTTTTGACGGAGATGATCGTATTGCCGCCTGAAACAACCCTGCGGTAGAGTGCTTCTACCCGGGCTTGCAGCTCTTCAAAACTAAAAGGCTTGGCGAGATAGTCATCAGCGCCGCTTTTCAGACCGAGGACTCTATTTTCGATCTCTCCCCTTGCCGTAAGCATCAGAACAGGGGTATCGATCGCCTGCTTTCTCAGGGAGTGCAGGATGTCCAGACCGCTCTTTTTGGGCAGCATCCAGTCAAGGATGATCACATCATAGCGGTTCACGGTAGCCAGGTATTCACCATCTTCACCATCAGCCGCACTATCGACGATATAACCCTCTTCCAAAAATGCGCTTTTCAGAAGCGAGAGGATGTTTTTGTCATCCTCTACAATCAAAATCTTCATTCATCCTCTTTCTCTTCGTCTTTTTCGTTTTCATCTTCCTCTTCGTGATCCGGCTTATCCACACTGGAAGTCAGGATTTTCCCACTTCCTGCATCTATCACGATATCTATGGCTTTGCCATCTTTTTGGAAAACTTCACCCTCATAGATCAGGTTCCCATCTTCATTTTCCAGTTCAATCTTTGTGATTGTACCCGAAAATTTTGCTTTCAGGATAGTGATGACTTCCCCCACGCTGATTTTGGCAGCCTTTACCTCATCTGCCTCACTGGCTTTCTCGCCGATCTGCACCGAACTCCTGATTTCCATATCTTTACCATCATCATCATTCATTTCAATATCATTGGCCACTGCAACACTTGTCAACAAACCTAATACAACTAAACTCTTTACAAAATATGATTTTTTCATACCGTATCCTTTTTTATTTATTTTCAATCAATTGTTATGACTGATAAGAGAATAATAGAGGTGCTAAATGAAACAAAAATGAATAGGCATATGAGACGCCTGAAGATAGTGTATATTTTTCATCCAAAATGTTTTCTGCTTTTCTGAAAGAGCTTGATAATGGTATTGCTATCCGTATGGCAATACGTTTTGGACAATTAGGTACCTGCCTCTGTCATTATCGCCGTGCTCAGTAAAAACAGAGGCCCCAGACCCCAAGCATCAATAATAATGGATCTCGACCCTGACATCTCCATGCCAACCCTCACCTGCAACAGGATAGCTTCCATTTTGGAGTGGGATGTCGACATTGCCTCTTCCGAGGCTTATGGTTTGCTCGCTTCTCTTTTGTCCTATCCCATATTTGAAACTTTCTGTCAGCTTGTATGGGTCGATCGATACTGCGAGACTGCTCTCCTGCGGATCTACAAAATTATCGAAGAGTGGCTGGTTGAGCGATTGTGTTTCTCCATTGCTATGGTAATGCTGTACCGGCAATGAGCCACCATTGATATCCCGCCAGTCTATCGCTTGTGTTACGCCAAAAGCTTCATAAAGCACATGGGAGGAGACGGCACTGCCAAATACGATCGCGGAAGGGCCGGAGGCGTCCTGGTGAATATCATCAACCGTCACATTTTCCAGCGAAATTCTTACTCTTTGATTGGATTTGATAAAGACAGAAGCCTGGACCCATGCAGCAGGATTGTTTTTGATACTGATATGGTTTTCATAGAAAAAACTGCGCACTGGAGGAAGTCCCCCATAGAATAATGCCTGATTTTGTATCGTAAAGAAAGTATCCTGCACCAGCTGATAGCCATCATTGGCATAAAACTCATTTTGAAACTTCAGGTATTGCGATAGCAGACCATAGAGTGCATCGTCTCTGTTTGAACTCTCAAATCCGATCACCATGTTCTGATAGTAGGGACTGGAGCCTATGCTTCTGCTGCCCAGGTTTCTTTCGATCCAACCATAGCTCATCTGATCAACTTCGGGTGATTGTCTCTCGTAGATATTGGCAAGACCCATCAGGGCCGCATCACTCGAAACATAGTTGCCCGATACAACACCCTCGGCCGACATCCATTTCGCGATCTTCTGCTCTCCAGCCAGGCCGGCCAGGTTTTTTTCGATCATCCATCTGGCGACCAGTGACCCCATGCTGACACTCATGAGGTTGACTTTTTGGGCGCCTGTCTCCTCCATCACATGTTTGACGTATTTTGCCACGATCAAAGCATAACGGGGAATACCGCCTCCATACTGCGCTGTCACATCATCGACCTCTCTGATATCCTGTTCGGTATAGTAGGCGGGGGGCTGGCTGCCATAGTAGGTAGTCGCCACGATGACATTGCCTGTCAAGTCTGTATTGGCACCATTGTAGGCAGTGGAAAAACCTGTAAGGTTGGTGATGCCATCCGTGCTTCCGACGACTGTCATATCTCCATATACGCCTGTACTCTGGTATCCTGTTTTGGCATAGCCATGGATATAGATCGTGATGGCACTGCTCTGCTCCTGCGGAGAAGCGGGCGCAGAGGGGTTTGAAGCAGCAGGCGAATGCGAGCCTCCGCATGCGACAAAAAAGAGAAGCGAGGCAGACAATAGAAGGTATTTCAGGGTTCTATGCAGGTTCAAAATTTTTCCTTTTTCGCCAGATAAGCAAATAGACTATGCCGACTTTTCTACTCTCGACTGCATCGTTTTCATCGCACCATCCAGCTCTGTGTATAGTGAAGAAAAATTATATCCTATTTTATAATAATAAACTCTTTTTATTTAGGACAAATGGCCCCCATCCACGTGGTACATCTTTAGAAAAAGAGTAGATATGAGCCTTTTGTGCTATATTTACTCTTTCTTGTGTAATTGAAGATTTGAATAAAATTTTATTACAACCATAAAACTGGCATCGACCAGCATTTCTTGTCCAAAGTATATAATTAGGTAGTTTTACAACCTTTTTAAAAATAGTTCAATAATATTACAAATTGAAATATTATTTTTTTCCCTTTAAGCCTTTGAGATAATCGACTAACTCATCCATCTGTGTTGTCGGATTATCAGTTCCATTTCTTTTAGCAGTTACATTGGCTCTTTTCGCATTTGCTACAGCCATACCAAGTCCAGATGCTATAATAGGTGGCATAATTGTCTTATCCCCTTTTGCATAATCATTGATGAATACTTTCAAATCATTTTTAATTAAATCCTCACAAGGACTATCTCCTCCTACACCAAAAAGCTTTGTTGTATAGTTATAGTGCAACAATATCCAAAACTCAAAACATGGATTTGATACTATGGCATGAAGCTTTGTATCTTTATTTTTGTATCCATCTATTTGTGCCATTGCTGTATCAAAATCAGTATGTCTATCCCTGTCTATCACACAAAACACGTGATCATATGGGTCTTTAGGACTATCTCTTATCAAATCCTTTGCATACTTCACCACACTTGTAGGGCTTGAGTCACTATTTGGATCTATTTTAATATTTGCTTGAGATAGCTTTAGATAATCTCTTAACGCTGTTAAATAATGAGGTTCTGTTTTTTCTCCCTCACAAACTATAAGCACCTTATCATAAGGTTTTCTGCTCTCTTTTGCTCTTTGAAGCTGTGTTACTTTTGTAGCTTTTCGTTTATGAAATAGATCGTCTGTACCCACGGGCTATTTCCCCATAGCCATACTTATATCTTGAAAGAATGGCAACGCTCCATATCTTCCAGACAAGTATCCTTTTTCAAGGTCTTCGACACCTTTTCTAGGGCTAAAGTCAGTTAGTGGATACAAAGTTGTAGCTTTATTTCGTTTTTCACAAAACCAAATCTGGTCTCGTCTAAAGGTATCTTGTTTTAATACAGATGTCTCATGCGTTGTAAAAATCAACTGTGCATCTGATCGATTCATATCTTTGTTATGGAACATTTCAATCAAAAACTTTACCATTAAAGGGTGAAAGTTATCATGAAGTTCATCGATAAGAAGTACATTCCCATTTTCCAAAGAGTCGATCAATGGTCCGATGAAAGAAAAAAGTTTTCTTGTTCCATCAGACTCTTCATCAAAATCAAGAGCAACTTTTTTCCCATAGTTGTCTAAATGGTAAAATTTAGCTTCCTTGATAACCTCTTTACCTTTCATTTCTTTAATAATATCTTCTCTAATCTCTGCTGGCATATCTTCAGGAATCTTCGATGGGTTAAAATCCTCTTTTTCTACTTCAATAGCTTCAATATCCATATCCGCAGTTTTTAGAAAATTTAAAATTTCTTTTTTATAGCTATCATCTGCACACATTCTCATAGTAAAAAATGGACTCCATCCAGAGACACCAGTAATTTTAAGCTTATCTGCAAACCAATCAAATACAGGCTTAAGTTGTTCACTGTTTAAACTAACCGCAGTAGAAAGGAATAATGCATTGCTTCTTGTTGAGCCTTTCCATACTCGCTTTTGACCTGTTAGTTTATCTCCAAATTGCCACTTATACTCTTTTGTTTCTTCATCATATGCTCTTGCAAACCAGTTCTGAGGTCTTCCTTTTGGATATACGATAAGCCACTCTTCTGTAATTCTTGCACTTGTAGTTGCAAATCCATACTGATATCTAATACCCTCATAAATGAAATTAATCTCAAATTCAGTTGGTTCATTAACCTCTTTATCAAATAAAAATGGTTTTACAGGAAGCTCATCACCTCTTTGGTACTTTGAAGCACTTTCTATCACAATATCTTGCATCGCATCAAGTGCTTTTAAAATATTTGATTTACCAGCAGCATTTGCCCCATAGATAGCCGCTGTTTTTACCAAAGATAAATTTTTTGAAATTGTAGGCAAAAAAGTATGCGTTTCAACAAACTCTTTTTGTGAGGAAGCTACCATGCTTAAAAGCTGTTCTTCTTTGATTGAACGGAAATTCTTTACCTTAAAATCGACTAACATAGGTATCCTTTCTTAATTTAATTCTTAATTTTATCATTTTTATGCAAAATAATCAATTGAAATATATTTAACACCTAATTTAATTTTTTATCTGCCAATCAGTAGTGTTCCAAAACTGATACTCAACTGGATTGTCTTGCCAAGAATGCAGAAGTATCCTTTTCAAATGCTGTTGATATATGATGCGTCCCATGCGGCCTTGTTCCGTAAATCTGCACATAAACTGACATTTGTCACGGTAAAAAACAACATCATCACCGGTATCAGATTTATCGAGCCAAAAGCGTTGAAAAGGTTTTTCCATAACCTTACCGCCCTGAAAACACAGCACCTGGTTCCAGTTTCAACACAGGCCGTGCACTGATCGCTGCGGCACTCAGGCTGACGATGAGTACACCCAAAACCCCAAACAGGGGTGTAAACCACATCATACGAAATGGATAATCCAACGTCATCCGCACACTCTCCCCAATGATGGCACAGGCGCCTATCCCCAATCCTGTACCCAAAAATGCACTGACACTGGCTTGTATGAAAATCATACCCATCAGCATAGAAGCCGAAGCCCCCATCGCTTTGAAAACGGCGTATTGTTTGAGGTTCTCATAGGTAAACATATAGAGCATCACGCCCGTTACACCAAATCCAACTGTCATGGCCAGTATCAGCATGGCAGCCATGTCACCGACGTCTTCGGAATTGATGAGATACCAGCGGACAGTCTCTTCTTTGAAATCTGCTGTTGTTCGTGCGCGTAAGCCGGTTTGCTGCTGTATACGCTTTGCCAATTGATGTGGGGATATGCCTTTTTGTGCTTTTGCCAGTACAAAGGTCAATCTTCGACTCTCTGAGGGAAGCAGACGCATCGTGTTGGAAAAAGTAGTATAGAGCAGTGGTCTTGGTGGGAATCTTGGGATGGTTTGCGAGCGTCCTGCTACGATGACTCTGTGATCATTGACCAGAAGTTCATCTCCAAATGCCAAGCCTCTTGTCGGTACATCGAGATGTGCGCCATCAAAGGGCCACTGGTCTCTCGGGGCTTTGGGGGTTTGCAGTTTGTCACTGGTCCCGCCCGGATCGACGATGACGCTGTATGGGGTGTGCAATACCTCGGGGAGACGGCCGTCTGTGAGTACAGGCGCGCCGGCAAGTGTGGCATCGTCTACACCGATCATCTGAAATGTCTGAAAGTGGCCGTTGGGAAAGCGTGCCGTGATATCACTCAGTGACATCGGTACGGCATAATTGACCCCTTTGACACTGCGAATACGCCCCAATGCAGAGGAGGGCATATTGATCGTCATTTCTGTCGAACTGACAGCCGGATCCATGACCCAGACATCTGCAGAACTGTTCTCTGAGATGAGTGCAAAACCCCGTGTCATAAATCCGGCAAAATAGGAGAGTGCAAAGGTCACAAGAAACGCAGTAAAAGCGATCCCCAGCAGCAGACCCACATATTTTGCCCGATCACCCATAAGCATTTTGATCGCTATCTGATACATTTATGCACTTCCTTTACCGGTACTGTTCTCATCTGTCTGGATGAAAACATCCAGCTGCTCTCCTGCGTAGAGGGGAAAACCATCTCCTTTAATTTTATAGATAACCTGCAATACGCGTGTATCGGTGCGTTCGGTACTCTGTCCGCTGAGCGCTGTTTTGGGTATGATATAAGGCTCAGTATACGCATAATCAAGCGCTATCTTCAGTTCAGGATGCCCCCGCACAAACGCGACAGCCTTCGCGTGTGGTTTGGTACGCCATACATCATACTCGTTGACATCGACACGAAGATTCATCGTGTCACTGCCCAATACCAGCAGAGGTGGAGCGATATTGCCAGCTTGCGCATAAGCACCGACTCTCATTTTACATTGCAAAATGATACCCGAAAACAGAGCCCGTACCCTATAGCGCTCCAAGAGTGTTTCAAGTGCTGCAACTTCTGCATTTGCCAGGGCCAGATCGGCTTTTGCCTGCGCTGCATCATCCTGACGCTTTGTCAATACTTCTTTGCTGATGGCTTGCGGGTTGAGTGCTTTGAGTCGTTTTGCGATTTGTAACAGGTGCATCGGTTTTTGCAATGAAGCCTGAGCCGCGAATACTTTTGCATGGGCACGGATGAGCTTGGCTTCTATTTCACGATCATCGATTATAAACAACAGATCACCCGCTTTGACATGATCACCCACATTGACTGCCAGTTTTGTGATGATTCCCGATACCGGCGTTCCTACAGAGATGTTGGTGCTGGATGCCTCCACCATGCCCGTACCTGCTACATACGATGAAAAAGGCGGTTGGATAGTCAGGATGGGCTTTGTTTTTGCTTCAGCCGGGGCATTGCCGTAAAAAATCGTCGCAACACCGATCACAATACCTAAAATCGCTAAAAAAAGTACGGTATAAAATTGTTTCATTCGCTAGTCTCCTTCTTCTCTTGTATCATTTCTGTCTTGATAATCCTGCCATCATCCATATGTGCCATACGGTCGCCAAAATGATAGATGCGATTATCATGGGTGACGACCAACAGTGTGGTGTTCGATTGATCTGCGATATGGCGTAGAAGCTGCATGACCATTTGCCCGGATTTGTGATCCAGACTGCTGGTAGGCTCGTCACAAACGATAAGCTTGGGACGATGCACCAAAGCACGTGCGATCGCCACGCGCTGCTGCTGACCGCCACTGAGTTCACTGGGTAGAGCACCGATGCGTTCGCCCAGACCTACTGAGTCCAATACTGCTTTTGCCTCATGCATGGCAGCTTTTCGATTGCGTCCCTGGATGAGCAGTGGTACAGCCACATTTTCCTGAGCTGTTAATGCAGGCAAAAGATTGAATGCCTGAAAAACAAATCCGATAGATTGACGGCGAAACAGTACTTTTTGTTCTAAAGTCAGTGCATTGATATCCTGGCCAAGCACTTCGCAAACACCGCTATCGGCTTTGAGCAGTGCTGTAACGATAGAGATAAACGTGGTCTTACCGCAACCGGAGGGACCAACCAGCATCAACAATTCACCTTCATAGAGATCCAGATCCACACCCCTCAAAGCAAAAACCTCAGAAGCACCCGAACCATACGTTTTGACAATACTTCGACACTGTACGGCGATTTTTGTTTGTTTGTTTATCATGAGCAGATTATAGAGAGTGAAAATGAAATAGGGATGAAAAGACTACAACGTCACATGGACGATCGTACCAACACCCTCCATTGACTCTTTTATGCTCTAGATCTATCGTGATCTCTTTGAGGGTGACAGTATTGCGACCCTGCGAAAGCGTACGGCGATACAGCGCCTCGATCCTGGCAAGCAGCTCTTCATAGCTGAAAGGCTTGGAGAGGTAATCATCCGCACCCTTTCGCAAGCCCAGCACCTTGTCGCTGATCTCACTCCTCGCAGTCAGCATCAAGACAGGGCTTTGGATCTCTTTTTCTCTGAGAGATTGCAAAATCTCCAAGCCGCTTTTGCCGGGCAGCATCCAGTCAAGTATGATCACATCATAGGGATTGAGAAGTGCCAGGTACTCCCCCTCTTCTCCTTCCGACGCACTCTCCACGATAGAGCCCTCTTCTTCCAGCCCCCGCTTCAAAAAAGAGAGGATATGGGCATCATCCTCTATGATCAATATTTTCATATCATGATACCTCGAATAAATCTGCGCTCAGGATAGGAAAAGTAGTACACCGGCATCCGAACAATCATCCATGGAACCAGTATCAATGAGAGAGTTCCCCCGATCACAGATAGGGCAATCACTATCCACATACAGACTCCCTCCTGTTTTCCATACGTTCATTACTGTGTCCTAGCAATATTTGTGCTATTATTTACGATAGTATATCAAAGATTCATATTAGATTTGTTATGATGAAGAGAAGGAGAAACAGGATGAAATATCTACTAATTTTGGTTTTGGGTTTGTCTACCTTGGCGGCGGAAGGATTTGTGCTCAGTAGCAGCGATCTCGGCAGGCAGCTAAGCAAGGTACAGGAGTACAATCACTCTGGCTGCAACGGGCAGAATAAGTCGCCCTCGCTGGAGTGGAGCAATGCACCCAAAAGTACCCGGAGTTTCGCGATAACCGTCTTTGATCCTGATGCGCCCACAGGAAGCGGCTGGTGGCACTGGGCGGCAGTGAACATTCCGGCCAATATCACAGAGATAAAGAGCGGTGCTTCAGGGAAAATGATGCCAAAAGGCGCTGCGGAGACATTGAATGACTTTGGTACGGCAGGGTTCGGCGGCCCTTGTCCGCCCAAAGGAGACAAAGCCCATCGCTACATTTTTACCATCTATGCGCTTGATGTAGCAATACTGCCGGTCAAAGCAGAGATGAAAGATTCGGATGTAGCGCATCTGATCGATGCACACACTATCTCCAAAGCGTCTTTGGTCTCCCGCTACCGGCGATGAGCCAAAATCCCGGTGGGGAGAGCCCCGTTATTCAGAACAATGCCTGGAGCGATAAAGACAAGAGAATTAAAAAGATAATTAAGTGGGAACACTTGATATTATTATTATCAATATTTAATCTTCATTCTTATATACTTTGGCGGACAGCCAGTAGTCACGGGCAATAGAAAAAAAGGGGGGAGTATGCGATCGAAAATTATTTTTTTACTCCTTATTGTGCTCTCCTTTTCTATCATGCATGATACCGCTATCAATATGTTGGAGTCTGACGACAAGGTAACGATTGCGCACTATGCAAATCCTGACACAAACCCGCAAGAGTGTGGAGATATCCATGAAATGCACAGCTTATTTCACTTTGTAGGGCTGATGACTCCTTACAAAAGCACATTTTTGTACTTTCAAAAAGAGAGAACACTTTCACACAATCTGCTTCAATACACCCCGCCCCACAAAGAAACTTCGTATAAACCGCCTATAGCTTAAACCTTTTTTATCAACTATACCTATGGAACAAAAGTTCTATACATCTTGCACAAAAGGTTAAATCATGAAAGCTCTATTGTACACTATCATACTCTCTGTCATCGTTTCGGCCAATCCACAACCAAAGGTGGACAGCATGACACCACTTCGAGGCTACAACCACAAGACTATTATCAAACTGCAAAAGAAGAGACAATTGCGATCACTGGCTAACATCAAGAGAGACGAGGCGAAAGCGATAGCGGCTACTCTCTGTGATCAGAATGTCACATCCTACAAGCTGACACATCGGGGACAACTGCTTTTCTATCGTATCTATGCCGATAATTGCAAAGTGGAAATTAACGCGCTTAATGGCGCCATCATCTCAAAGGCAGTATCAAAATGACAAAGATTTCTCAACGATATATTTTTTTACCTCTCTTAATACTGCAGACGGCTTATGCGTCAACTTACACACTTGATAAAATATTGAAATATGCTGCACAGAACAATACCCTCTCTGAAGCACTGCAACAGGAGGCTCTGGCACTAGAGTCCACGAACAAAGCAGATACCGCTTCTGACCCTCTGGATCTCTATGGCGTGATGACCAAGGCTTATCCCCGCATCGGTGAAGACGGCAACGAGTATACCGCAGGAGTCTCAAAGAAGTTTTTGCTCGGCAGCATCCAAAAAGAGGAACAAAAGATCACACGACTCTCCAATCAGGCGGCTCTCCTGGAAAAAGAGAAAGGGCTCTTGAATTTTACGAATAGGCTAAAAAACACTTATCATCAACATTGCCTTGACAGGCAAAACCAGAAAAGTTTTGAGCAAAGCTATCGCGAGTTTGCCAAACTTTACAAGAAGAAGGAGAAAGCCTATCACTATGACGAGATATCCAAAACGGAACTAATGCAGCTGAAGATAGAAAAAAATAGACTTTATGCCCAACTGCAAGAGAGGCAAATGCGGCAAGAGATTTCCAAACAAAACGTCTTTATGTTGAGTAAAATACCCTATACATCGTCCACAAATCTCTCCTGTGAGGATATCTATCCAATAAAATTACAAGTCGACTTGACAAACACATTCAAGCTCTCAAAGAAGGCATATCAAAAGCGCATCCAGAGTACACAAGCGGCGCTCAAAAGACATTCAAGAAAACTGGAGTCCGTTGATATCCTGGCAGAATACAACAAAGAGCTGGATGTAGACAAGTACAGCGTGGGCCTTAGCATCCCGCTGACATTTACCTCTAAAAAATCAGAATATGAACGCGCTGCTGCTATGTATCAAAACAGCTCTATTTCACTTGAATATGAGCAGACGATGGCCGAAAAGAAAAGCCTGCTTGCGCAGCTGCAATCATACCTGAGGGGTCATGCGTTGATGGTCAAAACGTTAAAGAGTAATTATCAAAATTACCAAAAAAACCTCTTGCCTCTCATCAAAAAGAGTTATGCGCTTGGCGAGACTTCAGTCATCGAATATCTACTCAACAGACAAAGATCCTATCAACTCAGAGAAGAGATATATACGACAAAAAAAGCCTATTACAATACACTGTTCAAACTCTACACTGTCAGCGAAACAAAGGATAGCAAATGACAAGAATGATACTGTTATGGATGCTATTGGCATCTATGATGAATGCAAAAAAGATACAAATGACCCCAGCACAAGAGGAGAACTGGCAGATCAAGGTTGAAATGCCGCAAAGCTCAAAAAGAATCCCACTGGGCGAATTCATTACCGAAGTCGTGACACCGCCATCGCTCTTGCATAGTATTTCACTCCCCTTCGAAGCCAATGTGAAAAAACTAAATGTGGCAAAACACCAGAAAGTCACCAAAGGGTCTGTGCTTGCAGAGGTAACGGGTACCGAATGGATAGCCATACAGCAAAAAGCGATAGCCGACGCGATAGAGTTTCGGCACCATACTCATTTGACAGAACGCAAACGTATGCTTTGCAAAGAAGAGATCATCCCTCAAAAAGAGTGTGTTGCTGCCAATGCTGAACTCGAAACAGACAAGATCAAAGTGGCAGCATCCAAGGCACTGCTCAAGAGTTATGGTGCAAGTGATGAGATGATAGCGACTCTCTTCAAAGATCTGAAACTCTCCCCGACAATGAAAATAAAAAGCAGTGTAGGCGGCTATGTGGTAGAGCTTCATGCGACACCCGGAAAAAGTACAAACCCCAGTGATGCACTTTTTATTATCCAGGCAAAGGGTTCACTATGGCTTGAGAGCAATATGGAAGCCCAACTGGCCCAAAACCTTTATGAGGGCGAAGAAGTGCAAATAACGCTTGCCGATAAGACTTTCAAAACAACCATACTGCAGATCTCGCCAGTGATAAACCCCGAGAATCAAACAAGGCAAGTACGCTTTTTGGTTCCATCGGATATGAACATATCCTCAGGCCTTCGCGGTACGGCGCAATTTACCATCCTGGGAGAGAGCCTCAAGGTTCAAAAAACTTCTGTCATCAAAGAAGGAGATACGCAGATTGTCTTTATCAAAACAAAAGAGGGATTTACTGCCGTACCGGTAAAAGTTCTCGCTGAAGACAACAGGCACTATTTTATAGAAGCATCCGATAGACTACGGAGCAACATAGCCATCAATTCTATAGCGATACTGAAAAATATGCTAGGTGACAGTGATGAATAAAATCATAGGTTTTGCACTCGGCCAAAGGCTTTTTTTCTCCTTGCTGGCTCTGGCTCTTCTTGGTTTTGGTTTCAAAGCCTATAACGAATTGCCTGTTGATGCTTTCCCTGATATCTCCCCTACACAGGTCAAGATCATTATCAAGTCCAGCGGGATGACCCCTGCTGAGATAGAGTCCCGCATCGTGGTACCTATAGAGATGAAAATGGTCGGTATCCCCTATGAGACGATGATGCGCTCTACGTCCAAGTATGGCTTGTGTGATATTACGATCGATTTTGAAGATGGAACCGATATTTACTGGGCCAGGCAGCAAGTGAGTGAAAGACTTGCAGATATCAGAGATGAGCTCCCTGCCAACATGGAAGGGGGGCTTGCGCCCATCTCTACACCACTCAGTGATATTTTGATGTTCACGATCGAATCAGAGAGACTTTCACTTGAAGAGAAACGAAGTTTACTTGACTGGGTCATCTCTCCCAAGATTCGTTCCATAAGCGGGGTTGCAGAGGTTAATGCCCTTGGTGGAAAGGTAAAGACCTATGAAGTGGTGCCTGACTTAAACAAAATGCGAACTATGAATATTACACTTGAGCAAATATTCCAAACACTTGAGAAGAATAATCAAAATGATGGCGCAGGACGCGTTTCTCAAGGGGTAGAAAGTATCCTGGTGCGCAGTGTAGGACAGCTCAAAAATCTCTTTGACATTAAGACATTGCCTGTAGGCAAACGAGCAGATAAAGTTATTACGATTGGTGATGTCGCCATGGTCAAGTTCGGTTATCTCACCCGTGCCGGTTTTGTCAGCAAAAACGGACAGGGCGAAGCCGTACAGGGACTCGTGCTCGGACTCAAAGGTACCAATACAGGTATCGTCCTTAAAAAAGTGAAAGAGGAGCTAAACAAACTGGGATCTATGCTGCCTGGAGATACAAAAATAGAGATCTTTTATGACCGTTCAGACCTTGTGAATCTTGCGACTGATACGGTCAAAAACGCGCTCTATGAAGCGATAGTCCTTATTATGGTCATTTTACTCGTGATGCTTGGCAATCTTGCTTCTGCGCTGAGTGTTGCCCTTATTCTCCCTTTTGCACTGCTGATGAGTTTTATAGCGATGCAATATTTTGGCCTGACTGCAAATCTGATGAGTCTGGGCGGACTGGCTATCGCCATTGGGATACTGGTGGATTCTGC
>JANTGA010000028.1 GCA_024763175.1 Sulfurovum sp. | reverse complement strand
AGACCGGAGGCATCCAGACTGTCTGATTCTCCACGATCGAAGGCACACCCCTCAGATCCACCGGATCGAGCTGCGAGAGCCTGACATCGACCAGATCAAGCCCATGCTTTTTCGCTACATCGGTGACGATGTAGGATTTACCGATACCAGGGCTTCCATGGATGAAAAGCGGCATATCGGTTTTGATCAGGGTATCAATATGGCTGTAGAGTTCGCTCGTAGAGATGCTCGGCGTTGTCACGCACTCATCTCCCCGACCATGCAGGCGAAACAGGTCAGCTGATCATCACAGGTCGCACAGGCAGGTGCAATCTCCCCTATCGAATCATAGAGATATTTTTTCCAGAGCTTCTCTTTGGGTTTCCTGGCGGCCAGCGTCGGAAAGTGATGCTTCATAAATTTGCCCATCTCTGTACGGTTCTTCAGCCCCAGATCCTGGTAGAGATGGTTCATCTCCAGCGATTTTGCAGCAACCAGCGGTGCGATCTCCTCTCGCGCATACACATTTGCCGCATGCCGGCCAAGCAGGGATAGCACCTCATCATACATCAGTCTGTTTTCTGTTGTCATATCTCCATCTCCATCATTTTACCCATCGCCACTTCGGCGATCTCACGCCCGAAGTTTTCACACTCTACCAGCTCCTGCTCTGTGGGGATCAGCTTGATCTTCAGGGGCGAGACGGGGAGTCTGAATTTGAGCCACTGCATGCGGTCATGCAGCATTTCGGGTGCTTCTCCGGTCCATCCATAAGAGCCGAACGTCGCACCGATTTTGCCCTGACTCTGCAGATAGGGCATACATGCCAGCAGATCCCAGGCCGGCTTGACCGCATCCCCGTTGATCGTCGGCGAACCCACAATCACTGCATCTGACTCTTCGAGCAGATCGATCATATTCTGCTCCTCCAGGGAGGCGAGATCATACATGCTGGCGATGACACCATCCACTTCATCTGCTCCCTTCGCGATGCGCTCTGCCATCGCAAGCGTATTGTCGTAGCTGGACATATAGAAAACAGAAAAGAGTTTCTTGCCCACGACATTTTTGGAACTCCTGGTATCTTGACTCCAATCAGCATATTTATCGATATACCTCTTCGGATCGGTACGCAGTACAGGTCCGTGGAGAGGGGCAATAAGCGTGATATCAAACCTGTTGTAGAGCCTGAGTGCCTGTAGTACAAACTGCTTGAAAGGGCGCATGATATGCTGATAATAGTACTTGAACGCATAACTGAAATCACCAACCTGATCATCAAAAAGGCGCTCATCGTAGTAATGGCTTCCAAAAACATCACCGCTGAAGAGGATCTTGTCTTCGTGAAGGTAGCTACTCATGGTATCGGGCCAGTGCAGAAACGGGGTACTCAAAAACTCTATCGTCTTGTCTCCCAGAGAAATCTTCTTGCCGGTATTGACAGCTTCAAACTCTATATCTCTTTTGAGAAGTGCCTTGAGCATCATGACTGCTCTGCCAGAGATGATCAGCTTCGCCTGAGGGGCACGCTCCATCAGATCTATCAATGCACCAGAGTGGTCGGGTTCCAGATGGTGCAGTACGATGTAGCGGATCTCGCTATAGTCGCATAGACGCTCGAGACGACTGAAAAACTGATCCGAAAACTCCTTTTTGACAGTATCCATCACACAGACACCTTCGCTGCCACGCACCAAGTAGCTGTTGTATGAACTGCCGTTAGCCGTCTTCATGATGATATCAAAAGTTCTGATCATGGGATCAAAAGCACCGATGAAGTGGACATTTTCCGCTATGGATACGATCTCGTCTCTCATATCATCAGATACGAGATCTCTATCTCGCCCTCCTCACTGATCACACTGCACTGGCACATCAGGCGCATCGTTTCATCCGCATTCTCGATAAGACTCAGGGTTCTCTGCTCTTTTTCTGTCAGGGGATTCAGGAACTCCATCCCCTTCTCGACCGTGGCGATGCAGGTAGCACAATCCCCTATCCGGCATCCAAACTCCATCGAAGCACCGGTTGCCTGCGCGATTTTGCGCATCGTGGTGCCGATAGGAGCTTTGACATTGATATTGTCATCTTTCAGCATAACTGTTGCCATCTTAATCCTTCTTATTTTTTTACTAGATCAAATGCAAAAATCATTCCATCTATCTGCGTCCGTAAAGCAATATGAGGTAGTCATGAATATCACTGAGAAAAAAACGCCGGTTGTCACGCTCTTTGAAGTGGCCGACCCATCCGGCATCGCCTTCGAGTACTTTTCTACTCGGCAAGACAAATTCGTTGTAGGGAAGTTTCGTTTTGAGCGGACCACAATCACAGACAGCTTGTATCACAGCGTCAAAGAGTGTATCGAGGCGTTCATCATCTTCGTCGAGATAGAGTGTGCCATCCTGCTGCATCATCCGGTAGATGTTGAGAATCTTTAATGCTTCAACTGCTTCCGGACTCATACTGCTCCGATCGCCGCGACATAGAGGATCGCCTCATCCGTTCCCAGAAACTGCTGCAGCTTCAGATCGTAGTAGGCACCGATGCCCGTCACACCCAGACCCTTTTGTGCCGCTTCCAAGTAGACTCTCTGCACAAAGATTCCTGCACCCAGCAGCGCACCCGGGCCAAACGCGTCTGTCGTCAGAATCACGACGACGGATGCTTCAGCGATAAAGTATTGATCAACCAGCATGCGGCAGACCAGTTTCGCATACTCCCCCCTGTCAACACAGATCCCGTCACGATAGATGCCATCCGGACGTGACGGGTGGTGCATCCATATCTGCCAGGCATGCAGAGGTTCTGGCACCTCCTGCAACAGTGACGCTACAAAATCCGCCGTTTCCTTTGAGAGCACTTCGGTACCGAAACGGCGTGCCGATCTGCGCCCGAGTATCGTCTCCTCCTCTATCTTTTCGGGCCTGTGCCCTTTTGCGTCGGAGATTTTCGGCGCAAGAAGATAGGCAGAGGCATCCCGCGTCCCTTCACTGTAGTCGAGCGGGCAGACATGCATCAGCGCTTTTTTGAGATGCACGACACCTCTCTCACTCTCCTCACCGATTCCCAGAGCCACCACCGGATACTCCTCATCGGAAAATCCCAGCACCGTATGCAATCCTTCGCTGTCGATATCGGACAAAATTGTCGCATTTTGTCCCGTTGCGGAAGCGGCAGCGAGTACCGAACCCGCCTGATGGCCCGCATCCAGATAGCAGTAGCGCCAGGCACGTTTGCCATATTTCCATTCGGACCGAAACGGTACCATCGAAACCACAAAAAGCATGCCTTTGAAACGATGACGCAGTCCGACATAGGGTTCGATACCCTCTTTTTCGATCTCCTCTATCAGCACCAGGCACGCATCCTTCGCATCAATATGATAGATGCCGCTGAGCACTCCCTCAACCCCGCGTATCTGCACATAAAGTTCAGTAGGATGCAGATTGCCTGCAGAGGGAGTATTGAGTCGATAATAGGGTTTTTTGCCAAGCTGTTGGGCATCGGTGACAGATCGTGAGAGTTCAATGATTTTAAGTGCTTCTATCTTGCCGAAGTCATACCCGAAAAGAAATTCCGGGTAGTGTTTGAACGGTGAAGGCTGCGTATCCCAGTCAAGAAAACCGGTCGTTTTTGCTACGCCCAACGGTGTAAGTATGGTCTCCTTATAGATCTCTTCCATAAGCACTCAGGCTGACATCCACTCTTCGTGTGTATGTCCCTTTTTCTTTATGTTGGCGAGCTCTCTGACTGCCTCGATACATGCGTCGTAGTCTACTTCATCGACGATCTCCGGAACCAACTCTTTATAAACGATCATCCCTTCCTGATCGACCAGATAGACTGCCCTTGCCAATCTCTCTTTGAGTTTGCCTTCTGATATCAAGAGGCCATATTTTTTGGCGAAGTTCCTGTTGGTATCGATCACGATCTCTGCCGCATCGATCGACTCTTTCTGAGCATACTCTTCGACAAACTCCCTATCATCAGTTGTAACCATATAGGTGGTGAGCTTTTTAAACTCTTTGACAAGTTCGTTAAACTTCTTTGCACCCAGTGAACAGACCTCTGTTTTGAGCGAGGGTATGGAGATGAGCAGTTGTGTCGTCGGGGCGATCATCCCTATGACATTCTGTGTTCCATCCAACTTTGTGACGCGAGCCGCAGGTGCCTCTTTCCCTACTGAAAGTTTCTTTCCCAACAGCGGTGTCTTTGTTCCGTGTACTGTAATGTGCATCTGACTATCCTTTTTTATAGTATCAATATGCATATAATGTTCTATATTTATATCAAATTAGTGTATAATATTTAATCAAATAAAATTGAAAAAAATATTTGATTCCTGTTATAATGAAGTAAAATCAATAATGAAATGACCATGAAAACTTTCGATTTACCAATAGAATGCCGGGAATGCTCGCTGATACACTCTTATAAGGAGATAGAACTCCTCTATGAGGTTGCCGTACTGCTAAGCGAGGCAGAAGATATCAAAGAGAGTATTGAAAAGAGTATGCGACTGCTTAAGCGCGAAGGATACCTCGACAGATGTGCGCTCTTTCTGCTCGATGATGAAAAGCAGTATCTGGAACTATTTGCCTCCATTGACCTTACACCGCAGCAGCAGAGTATCGCACGATACGCACTGGGCGAAGGCGCTACAGGCCTGGCGGCGCAGAGTGCCGAACCTATCGTGATAGAGAATATCCATCATGATATCAACTATCTCAACAAAATGGGGGCATTGAGCACTGCAATGGTCTCCTATGTCGCTGCCCCCATTATACAAAAGGATGGTGTGGTCGGTGTCATCTCGGCAAACATCAGCAAGGAGTCTCCGCTTAATTTTGACAATATCGTACACATGTTGACCATTCTTGGTTCACTTTCAACCGGATCCATCAGTGTACACAACCGCTTCAAACGGGAAAAAGAGACGCTTCAGGAGCTGAAAAGCTACTATAAGGATGAGATGCTCAGTGAATACAAATTTGAGAATATCATAGGAAAAAGCAGCGCGATGCAGCAGATATTCAGCATGCTCGAAACGGTCGCACCTTCCAATGCGACCATCCTGGTACGCGGTGAAACGGGTACAGGAAAGGAGCTGATCGCAGCGGCTGTGCATAATATCAGCCCGAGAAATAACGGACCATTCATCAAACTCAACTGTGCGGCTATCAGCGAAACGCTGCTGGAGTCTGAACTCTTCGGTCATGAAAAAGGCGCTTTCACCGATGCCAAAGAGATGCGAAAAGGGCGCTTCGAGCTGGCGGATGGCGGTACCCTCTTTCTCGATGAGATCGGAGATATCACTCCTGCCTTGCAGGTTAAACTGCTTCGTATCCTCCAGGAGCAGGAGTTCGAACGCGTAGGTGGCAGCAAAACGATCAAAACCAATGTGCGGCTGGTAGCTGCCACCAACAGAAATCTTGAAGCGATGGTTAAAAAAGGAGAATTCCGTGAAGATCTCTTCTACCGACTCAATGTCATCCCTGTCAACCTGCCCCCGCTTCGGGAACGGTATGAAGATATACAACTGCTGATCAAACACTACCTCAAAAAGTATATGAGAGAGCACCACAAAAATATGCACTTCTCCAAAGCGACAATGGAGACACTTCTCGAATACCCCTGGCCGGGAAATATCCGAGAACTCCAAAACACGATGGAGCGTACCGTTCTGATCTGCCCCGAAGGAGAACTGCAGCCGGAGATGCTCAACCATATTCTACCCTTCAACTACCAGAAGATGCACATCACGCAGGAAAAAACCCAAGTGACACAATCGGAAATTCAGGAAAACAGCACCCCGGCAACATCCGGCAATTTGTCTGCATCGCTGACGAAAGGAAGTCTGCAGGAGATGGAAAAAGAGGCGATCATCAATGCCCTTGTTCAGAACAGGGGCATACAGACCAAAGCAGCCAGGCAGCTGGGGATGACTGCTCGTCAAATAGGGTACAAGATCAAAAAATACGATATAGAGATTTAGGTTAAAGGCACCTCTAATAATAGAACAAAATTTGCATAGAGATAAGTATCATTCACACAAAAGGAGAAACGTCATGTTTTATGAGAATAAGATCCAATCCAAAGAGATAGGATATTTTATGAGCAAAACAACACTGGGATCATCTATCTGTTATTATCGCAAAGATTTTCCGACTTATTACGCGCTTTAGGCTGCAGACATTAGACTTGTTGCAAAATAAGTCTATTTTTTCTCGCGTCATACCAAGCGTTATTGTTCTACCTTTGAGACAAGAGATAGAGGCAAAAGACCCAATCTCTTTTGCCTACTGTCATTAATCCTCGCCTCTGCTAACCAGCTTAGCATTGAGCTCTTCGGGCAGTTTTTTGGGAGCGGGCTTGATATACCAGACATCACCATTTGTCAGGTTGACATTACCTCCCCACTTCTCATCGGCATCAAACTCGAGAGATTCGATGATCTCCTCCATATCTTTTTTTGCTACATAGAAGAGCACTTTGCCATCGTCGTTTTCTCTTAGCATAACCTTTGCCATTTTTTATCCCTTTTGTTGTAATAAATATTTTTTAATTGTGTGCCATATATCGATCTCTTCCATACTTTCAAAACGTATATCCATAAACTCCTTTCCCATTTTTCTGATGTATGATGCCGCCTTGAAGTGTTTGTTGTCTTGCCGGGGAAAATCATCACGGAAGTGAACACCTCGACTCTCTTCTCTTTTGTACGCGGTATTTGCAAGCGCCTCTGCGATCAGAAGCGCATTGCGAAATTCGAGTATGGAGGAGAGTTCCACATTGTTTTCTTTCTCTTTGTTGACACAGGCCAACCCGTAGAGTTTGCCCCTGAGATAGGCTGTGTAGCTGATGGCGTTCCCGAGCGATGACACATCCCTGAAGACACCGGCATTTTCGAAGAGCATCGTGCCGAGACTTTTTCGTATCGCGTTGATATTGAACCGACTTTCTCCTTTGAGCACAAATTCAACAAGATTCATATCTTTTTCAACTTCTGCATAATCGACAGGCAGATACTCTTTTCTGTAGGCTGACTTGGCTGCCTCTTTTCCTGCTATTTTTCCAAAGTAAGCACCCTCCAGCAGAGAGTTGCCGCCAAGCCTGTTGGCACCATGCACTCCGCTGACAGCACACTCACCGCAGGCAAAGATACCCTCGATTGCAGTAGAGGTATCCGAGCGTACCCATATACCCCCGATAGTATAGTGTGCAGCAGGCGCTATCTCAAGCGGTTCATTGAGGATATCTATGCCTGCGCCACTCAGGGCTTTCTTTTGTGTCGAGGGCAGCTTGCTCTCTATCATCTCCCTGCCGAGATGACGGAAGTCCAAAAAGGCCTTGTGCCCTTTTTTGATATGCTGCAGAATCTCTCTTGAGAGCTTGTCTCGTGTCTGCAGCTCATCAGCAAACCGTACACCATTCTCATCGATGATATGTGCACCTTCTCCCCTGGCTGCTTCACTGATGAGGGCACCGTTGTTCACCAGAGTCGTAGGATGGAACTGGACGAACTCCATATTGGAGAGCCTCAAGCCTGCACGGAATGCTGCGGCAATGACATCACCTGAACTCTCCTGTGCATTGGTCGTATGTCCCCTGTAGATACCGGCGTATCCCCCGCCTGCCAAGACCAGAGACTTGCATGCCAGGGCGATCACATGTGAATCGGATCTTCTCAGAACACTGATACCCGATAGTCTATTTTTGTATTTGATAATATTTAAAAGTTTGTGATTGCTCAGGATATCGATACCGGCTTTGCGACATGCCTGCAGCAGCGACATGACGATAGCCGCACCCGTGCGGTCGGCAATGTAGCAGGTGCGTGCACTGCTGCCTCCGCCAAAAGGTCTCTGGGCAATCGTCTCATCTTCGTCGGTATCAAACCCCACACCCATATCCCTGAGTTCGTGTATGATATCGGGAGCCTCCTGGCACATTTTGATAATGTTTTGTCTGTGGAAAATCCCATCAGCTCCCGAAATGGTATCATCGGCGTGCTTAAGATAGGAGTCGTAGGCATCGAGATTGATGACCGCATTGATGCCCCCTGATGCTACAGCGGAGTTAGAACGCATCGGATTTCCCTTGGTCAGGATCACTACCCTGGCTCCCTTTTTTTTGGCGTAAAGTGCGGCAAAAAGACCCGAGATTCCACTTCCGACTACCAGCACATCATAAAGCATGTTTCATCTCCATTAGTCTCATTATCTCATCCGGTTTTGCCTCTTGCAGATATGCCACCATGAGATTTTCTCTGATATGGTGGGGGTTGATCGAGCCGAAGAGTGCGCTCAGGACACTACCGGATCTTGCAAACTGCAACGCTGTTGCAACATCCGTCAGCTCTTGGGTGTGCAGCACTTCTCGGAGCTCTTCACTGAACTTTCCCTTGAAGAGATTCATTTGCAGCAGAGAGGATGACGCAAAGAGTCCAAGCCCGTACCCTTGCGCTGCCTGCATCAGCGTGTAGTATCTCCCGTCAGGCCCTTTTTGGTTACTGTAGCTGTATGCGTGGGGTTTGGCAAGGTTAAAGGGTGACTGGATATACCTGAAATGATGCGATGTTCCGCCCGCCTCAACAGCGATCTGTATCATCTCAGAGAGACTCAGATATTCCGCATGCTCCTCTTCATACAAAAACCCGTTCCAGGATGCGATCCCGTAGCTGCGTATCTTCCCCTCTTCGACCAAAGCTTCAAAAAGTCTGAAAGCCTCTTTGATACGCGCCATCACAACGCTGCGATCGACATATCCAAGTTGCGTCTCCGGATTGTGCAAATAGAGGATATCCAGCGTTTCAAGCTTGAGATTCTCCAAAGATTTTTCCACACTCCACCTCAAAAAACCGGGTGACATACAGTGCTGGTCTATCACCACTTCCTCTTTTGTGGCCAGACCTTTCTCAACGACATTCTCTTCGATCCACGTATAGGGGTTCTCTGGAAAAGGAAACGACAGTGGGATAAAACCCGCCTTGGAAGCGACTACAAGTGCCTCTCTTTTTGCTACACCGTACCTGAAAAGCTCTTCGAGGGCTTCTCCTATTTCACGTTCACTCACCTGATAGCGGTAATTGATCGCCGTATCGATCACATTGACACCATTCTCAATAGAAGTTTTAACAGCCTCTTTGTAACTGATCACATAATTCTCTTCCCTGTAGGGCTCTTTGCGGAAAGTACCGAGTCCCAGGGAGGAGACAAAAAAATCCCCGGTGTAACGATAAAACGATCGACTGTAATCCGAAAACTGTTTCAGATAGGCAAATGTTCCCTCCTTTGTTGCATACTTCATCTTAGACAACAATGACCTTCAGAGGGGCTTTAAGCTTGAATTTAAGCATATCTTCAATACCTGCAAGCGTCGTCGTAGTGTTCATCGAACAGCTCATACATTCGCCTTTGTACTTGATGAGCACTTCATACATTGCATCGACCTCTTTGATATCGATCAGCTCGACATCCCCACCGTCCGCCTTGAGCGTAGGACGGATGTACTCTTCGAGAATAGATTCCACCGATTTGATCTTCTGCACCAGTCCCATCGATTCAAATGAACCATCCCCTTTGGCTTCGATGATCTTGCGGGATTTCTCTTCCGCTTTCCTCTCTTTGAGTGCCTCTTCGAGCAGATCGACGAGATAGACATCTTTTGCTTCGTGTCCGCCGGGTTTGATACAGGATTTACAGAATGCTCCCGCTTTGGTGTAGTCGGTGATCTCTTCCACTGTCGTCAACTTATTGAGCCGGATCACTTCCATAATAGTATCCTGTGTTACTCTGGCACATTCACAGAGGATAAACTCCTCTTCGAAACTCTCCATATCGACATTCTTGTAGAGCGAGGCTGCTTTTTTGATCACATCATAGGCCATAACAGAACAGTGCATCTTCTGCCCGGGTACCGCAGGAACATCCGGCGTATCTCTGAGTGCCTTTTCGACATCGATATTGGTGATCTTGACCGCTTCATCGACCGTTTTGTCCATGCAGAGTTCAGCCATCATGTCCGAACTGGCAATCGCTGTACCACAACCAAAACTTTTGAATTTGCTGTTGATGATTTTGTCTGTTTTGGGATTGATCTGCCAATAGAGCCTCACCGCATCACCACAGCTCTCTGCACCAAAGTCTGCTATGACCAGTCTGTCATCTCCGGCCTCCTCCTCTGTGATCTCTCCCATATTTTCGGGATTGTCCATCCTTCTCTGCACCTCTTGCGAATACTCCTCCCAAAGTGCGCCCCCGATAAGATCATTTCTGGCCATGCTGTTACTCCTTCTATTTAAAATTTTATAGTCGTAATGCATTTTTCATTCCAACTTTTATTCAAACAAAAATGTCTACTTTGATTCATCTACAAAACATATTGGTTGGTGTGGTTAAAGTATTTCAAGCTGATAGAGAAACTTTCGCTCTTTAAAAGAGGGGATATCCATCTCCTGGCGGTATTTTGCCACGGAGCGCCTCACCATTTGAATACCGAATCGCTCTTCTATTTTCTCATGAAGGTACTTGTCGCTGTAGGGCTTTTGCCTCTCTTCGCTCTGTACCAGCCTCCGAATAAATTCTTTGATCTCTGCGGTAGATACATTGCCGATGGCATTGGAAAAGAAATCCTTTAATGCATAAACACCCTTTTCCGTTTCAAGGTATTTCCCATTGATCGCACGCGATATTGTAGATTCGTTAAAACCCAGCTCTTCAGCTACATCGAGCAGTTTGAGAGGATTGAGCGTTCCACCCATAAAGAACTCATACTGTTTTTCCAGAAGCACCAGTGTAATGTTGTAGAGTGTACTCTTTCTAAGATCAAGCAGCTTGACCAATTCTCTGGCCTCTTTGAATTTCTTCTTGGCAAAGTTTTCATACTTATCTACCTGTATCACTTTGAGATCCGGATAGAATGCGTTGTTCATTCTGATGATAAATTCATTGTTCTCGAATACTACAAACAGATCGGGAATCACTGGAGGTTCGGATGGCATATACCTGATCGCAGGAGGGTTTTTGAGCCGCTTCAGTATCTCTTTGGCTTCAGGGAATCTAGGATGTGTCAGAAACTTCTGAAGCGCTTCAAACTGAACGATCATAGCGCTCAGAAGCAGACTCAAATCATCATCTAGTTCAAATTCATTCAGTTGAAACAGAAAAGACTCTTTATAATCCTTTGCGCCCACGCCATAAGGGAGAAGATAGGCAAATCGCTGCCTGACAGACTCAGCCTGCGAAGGAGAGGTATTGCACTCCTGGGCAATCGTTTCGATCTCACCCTCAAAATACCCTTCATCACTGATATGCATCACAATCTGTTTTGCAATCTTCTGAGAGATCGGCGTAGGGAAAAGCGGTGCAGTGATCTGCTCATCAAGTTTTTCATAGAGAGACTGCGCTGAGATGCTCATCCACTCAATCTCGTCACTTGACGCATTGGAGACACGGTTCTGGTACTCCATAAAAGTACTGTGCGTATCCCTGGAGCTTCCCTCTGAAACTTCAAAACCGGAACTCACCTCAAGGCATGGATTTTCATTGGCGATCACCTGAATATGTTTGTCAAGGTCACTGAGAGAACACTGCAGTAGCGGTATCCAGGTCTGCATGGACAAGCGAGGTATCTGTTTCTGTTTAAGATTAATATGCTGTTTGAGTGCCATATCTTTTCCTGAAATAGCCTTGTAAGATTTTATTAGTATATGCAAATTTTGTTCTAAAAAAATTATGACCGCTGCAATGCACTATCTCAACTTGTAAAAAAGGTGTGCAGTGGCAAAATGTGAGTAAAATAGGCAAAAAAGCTTTGGAGAGTCTATACGCATCGGGTATGCGACTTTAGCCACACACTATCCATAGAGAAAGCTGCTTTCGTTGACCAAAGTTGGTATGCCATGTTTGATATTTTTCACTTTTCTCCGGTTATGCCGGAGAAAAAGAGAGGACTAATATTTGATTCTTATCTGACCATTTGGCTCAACAATCTTCATCTGGCAGGCAAGACGTGCTTTTGGGCTGGTCTCGCCAATGGTTTTCATGACAACTTTCTCTTTGTCAGTCATTTCACTCAAAAATTCCATCCCCGATTCGATCAGTACGACACAGGTACCGCATTCGCCATCACGGCATCCAAACGGCAATGCAGAACCGGATGCCTCTACAATATCCTGAATCGTTTTGCCTGGCTTTACATTAACCGCCAGAAAATCGTTTACAATTTCAACTCTAGTTGTCATATTCTCTCCTTATTCAAATGGTTTTATCAGCATTGGGCCTTTGATGATGCACTGACATGCAAGTCTCACAGGTGTTTGCTGAGCATACTGTTGTGCTGATTCAGCTTCTTTTTTCGAGATAGCTCCCATCTCGACAAGCGTATCAAGCTCTTTGTCTTCCATATAAGTGGTATATTTTTGCTCATCCCACCCGTCCGGATCAACCTTGCTTTCATACTGTGCCGGATTCGGCTCTTCATGAAGCTCTGTAATATTCACTGCACAACTTCCGCACATCCCATCTTTACACTCAGTAGGAATCTTGACTCCGTTACTCTCGGCAACACGCAAAAGTAGATCTCCCTCTTTTGCTACTACAAGCTTGTCCATATCTTCGCCAAATCCGCAGAAGATAATGTTTACCATTCTGTCTCCTTTATATTATTGTAGCGGGGTACACCTCCGGTGCAGACCCCTTGCAAACGCACAAAACTCAGTCGCTTCCTCCTTCATTTTGAGGTTGCTCTGCCGAAGCTTTGAGCGCTGCCCTTTTCGCACGATGTTCCCTGAGCCACCTAAGCTCCTCCTCCACCTCGTCATATCCGTCTACATCATCGATCGCTTCAAGCTCAGACTCCCTGCACCCGTAGGTAGACCCCTCGTCTATGAAATGGATCTCGTAGATACGAATCACCTGCAGCCAGTCACCGATATGTGTGACATAGCCTTCCGCACCGGGCTGCACCAGTATCGCATCAGGTGAATGAAAAGGGTTGGAACCGTCATTACGGATTGGCTTGGTAATGCGTACTCTCTGACCCAGATGAAATACCGGCAGTATTTCGTCTTTAGTTGAAGCTGAAATTTGGCTGGCTTGTGCAGGCGTGAACTCCATTGCTTACCTCCTCTATGTCGTTACAGCTTGTCGATGTCGAACAGGTACTGCAGGCACTCGGCTTGTCAAATGTATCCCACACCTCCGCAGCCGAAGGGGCATAGCCATTCTCAAAATTCTTGTAAACAGTGATCAGGGCAAACTTATAATACTCTAGAAGTTTCTCGTCACTGCCCAAGTTAGATGCTTTGGCCTTCTCTATCATCTCGCCATATTTCTTCATAATATGAAAACGCTTGACATAGACCAGCCTCTCATCATAATCGAGATCGAAAAAATCAAAATACTCTTCCGTGTCGGTCAATTCCTGAAATTCATGCAATGCACTCATGGTAAATCCTTTCAAATAGTATATGCATTTTTGACTCTAAGCCCCATCGGGGAAAACGATTGCAACTACGACAAACAGCTACATATTTGTCATGCCAGTCCCATTTCTCCTTTGAGCTGATCAGCCCATGCTGAAACCCTGCTTGCCGTAAGATCGGCCTGATTGACATCATCTATGGCAAGACCGCAGAATTTACCATCTTTTTCGGCAGCGGAAAATTTGTAGTCATATCCTTCGGTCGGCCAGTAGCCATACTCTGTATCTGCTCCCAGAGCGCTGAAAATCTCTTTCATTTTCCCAAGTGCAGACACAAACTCTTCACCATGCGTATCCTGATCTCCGGCACCAAAAAATGCCACTTTCTTCCCACCGAGATCAGGCTCTTCATTCTCCATCTCATAAAGCGGATCGACCCAGTCCCGCTGCGGATCGCCCTGTCCCCAGGTGGACGAACCGACCAGTAGAGTGTCAAACTCGTCAAACTGATCGAGATCATCATAATCCTCTTCCATGTTGATCAATTCCGCATCTTCAAAAAATGCTTCAAGCTGCTCCGCAACTGCCTGAGTCACACCGCTGCTGCTTCCGACAAAAATACCTACACTTGCCATTTATGCCCCCTTGCATGGTTTATACTGTTCATAGATCGTAAACGCCTTGTCGAGAAGTTTCTGCCCATCCTCATAGAGTTTGTCAAGCGTTCTGTAACCGAATCTGTGTGCATCCTTGAAGTATTTATCCACCAGAACAATTTTGTCGGCGATGACGATACATCTGCCGAACCCTTCATGGCTCATCTCCATCACGACATTGCACATCACCCCTGTTTTGCGTTCAAACTGCAGAGCGATCGCCTTGTAGATCATCTTGATCTCACCGATAAGCATCTCATCGATATCCGCAATAATGGGGATATTTTTGAGATCCTCTTTGGTCTTGACATATTTTTTTGTCAAAAGCTCCTCATCGCTCATCTTTGACCAGTTCCCGAATTGGTCCGTGGCTCTAAGCTGACGGATCAGCTCCTCGGTGAATGCATTCTGTTCCAGTGTTGTATCTACCATCTGTCTCTTCCTTTGTAAATTTATTCTGCTGCCCAGCGTGCCAGCCTGGGGTCCTCAACCGTCTCAGCATGGATGATCTTTTTGATCCATGGCGGAGGATTGCTGTTCAGCATCGAAACAAGCTCCCCAAGTACCTCTTCTATCGCTTTTGGCTCCTGCACCTTCATCGGGCTGATCCCTCCCCGGATCACCTTGGCCGCCGCCGTACCGCCAATGGATTCACAGTACATAATGTTGACTCCGTCCAGCGCTTTAACTTTGAAATCTGTCTTGTCATCACCGGTCATCTCCGACGTGTCAGTCTTGATCACACCGTTAAGGGAAAAACCCTCTCTGGAGACATCATAGACCACGAACTCTTTGGCCCCGCCAAAGTGTGCGTTGACCGTCTCGAGGTCTTTGGTCGCAAATGCCACTTTCATACTGTTTTGCAATTTATCTGTACTCTCTACTGTTATCTTTGTACTCTCACCCATGATGTTTCACCTTTTGCAGTTTATTGGCCACCTCGAACAGGAAGTAGGTACTCCCTTCGTAAAGCTGATCGCTTTTGAGTTGATTGCCAAGCTCTTCATAGTTCGGGAAGCCTCTGAGTACCAGCTCGGCATGACTCTGCACCTCCATATGCAAGATTCGTTCCGCATGGAAATTGCTGATTACCAGATCTGCATTTTTAAAGTGCTTTTTTGCATCTTCGAGATCGCCCACAAAGACAGTATCGGCTTCGATCTCTTCCAGTATGGGGCTGTAGACCGTAGCGACCACCGCTTCGATACTTCCCCCCACACTTTGCAACAGTTCGCAGATCCCCACACACATATCGGGTTCGCCTGTCACCACAAATTTTGATGATCCTATGAGAAAGTGTGTATCGAGCATCGCATCCTGGAGTCTTCCTCTCCATCGCTTGATGGCTGGAGAAGGGTCAATCTCTCTGATGGACATCAGTTCTGCGACAAAATTGTCGCTCTTGTCCTGCCCCATCAGATGGTCAAAGTGCAGATGTTTGATAGCGGCATTTTTCTCGAGCAGTGCTTCGGCAGCTTTTTTCATCGATGTCCCGACAGAGACTACGACAGCACTCTCTCCCAACCCCCTGATCTCGTCGATACCGATGGCACCCTGTCCCAGTTTTCCCTGCTGTTCACCGAAAAAACCGTCCATGGATGTCGAGAGATCCGGCAGTGCATAGGTCTCGAAACCGAAGCTTTCGCAAAATGCCTTGATCTTCTCTATCTCGATTGGCTGCATGCTGACATGGGGGAGTATGACAATTTTGTTCGGCTTGATCTGTGAAGAGGGACGGGTGTGCTGTTCGATAAGTGCTTTGGCAGCCAGCGCCCATCCGCTCTCCATCCCGCCCTCGAAATCAGGCGTATTGACATAGCAGTAGGGGAGTTCTATATGCTCTCCCACACTTCGCACATCATCTCCTTTTGTCTCGGTAAGCCCAGTGGTGTGAAGCCCGATGATTTCGGGTTTGAATTTGTTCTTTTTGGTAATGTTCTCGATGGACATCAGTATCGAGTAGTCCCCGCCGTCGAGTACGGCCGTGATATCCGAGACCGACGTATTATACATAGGGATAGGCTCATTGAAGTGCCTGGTGAAAAAGACTTTGGTATAGGAGGCGCATCCCTGTGACGCATGCATCAGAGGAAGGGAATTTCGGATACCGTAAAAAGCAAGTGCCGCCCCCATAGGCTGAGAGTGCTTGATGGGATTGACCTGCAGAGGCTTGTGTTCGTGCTTGCTGAGTGCAATCCTTTTTTCCGCTTCCATCACTTCCCCTTCCATGGTGCAGGTTTGCTTACATTCGCAAAAACAGGGTTATTAAAGGCATAGTTGAGATCCTCTGCAAGGTTCAGCAGTCCTTCAAATCCGCCGTAGCTGACCTTCTTCTCCTGATTGACATCGATAAAGGAGATCTTCTTTTTGATCGCGGTATAGAGGCTCCTGCCTCCTGCCAGCAGGATATCTGCACCAGTCTCATCGATCACTTTTGACTGCTGTGATGCCGGTGTCTTCATCAGTACCCCCTCTGGTCCCAGGTACTCCCTGGCCTTTTCGACATCATCGGCTGTCGCCTTTCTGATGGAGGTGGCTACCACTTCTATACCAAGATCCTGTAAGCCTGATGCGATAGACCAGGATTTGTTGCCCCCGGTGTTGAGCACGGCTTTTTTGCCTGCAAAGATCTCTTTGTAGGGCTTGAGACGTGCTTCGAGTTTCTCCTCCTCTTCTCTGAGCACCTCTTCGGCTCTGGCGATGAGCTGCTCGTCACCCAGGGCCTTGACAATCTCACGAATGGCAAATGCTGTATCGCGCTTGCCATAGAAGGAGACGGAGATCCATGGAATATCGTACTGCTCCTGCATTTTCCTGCACAGGGTAATAAGCGACTTGGCACAGACGATCACATTGAGTTTGGCACGGTGGGCTGTACGGATACTGCCTACCCTGCCGTCACCGCTGAGCGAGCTGAGCACACGGATGCCTATCTTCTCAAAGAGAGGCAGATACTGCCACATATCTCCGGTCACATTATAGTCTCCGATCAGGTTGATATCATAGGGGGTTGTCTCTTCAGGCTCTTTCGTTCCGATGAGATGTTCCAGTACCGCTTCGCCCGCAAGACGCGAACCGAGGTTTTTTCCGCCGACAAATCCCGGCGCATGCACCGGCACGATCGGGACACCATGTCTTTCGCTCCCCAGACTGCAGGTCATATCGATATCATCTCCCACCAGGGCAGTCACGCAGGTTGAGTAGACGAAGATCGCTTCGGGTGCATATTCGCTGACGATGAAGTCGACGGAATCCTCAAGGCGTTTGTCCCCTCCGAAGATCACATCATTGGTTGTGATGCCTGTCGTGAACCCCATGACCGTATGATCGCGGCCTTCGTATGAACTGAGTGTCTCTCTTGTCTCCCACGAAGCCCCCAGGCAGGTCTGAGGACCGTGGACCAGATGCACAGCATCCGCATAGGGGAAAAGCGAAATCTGCGCACCATCAAAGGCACATCCGCCTGCCGCCAATCCTGGCTTGGGCATGTTGCACCCCTCTGCGGGTTTCTTATCTTTGCTGTGCGAACATGCGCTCTCGTTCATCAACTCTTTAATTTTGGCCCGACTGACCATGGCAGCTCCTTTATTCTACAATAGATGCAGACCTTTATGCAATTTGCGTACCAGAACGGCATATCTGAACATATTTTTGCAAAAAAGTTTCTCCTGCATCCGTGTAGTACGGTAATTGCATACGGTGCAGAAAATAGACTGTGAGGCACTTATGTCAACAAACCTGAAATTGAACATACCGGAAATGGATAGCAAACACGATGAGTTTATAGAGATTTTCGAGAGCATCCGCACCTGCACAGATGAGAATTTCATGCCTCTGTTTGAAAAGATGATTGCACACACAAAAGAGCATTTTGCCTTCGAGGAAGCGATCATGCGCCAACAGGCATTCTATGGTATACAGGAGCATCTCGATGAACACAGCGCCCTGCTCAATGAGATGATCTACTTTTATGAAAAAGCAAAAAGGATACCTGCGTTTGGACGATCCTATATCAACGACTATGCCTACGGGAAGTTCGAAAGACATGTGATCAATATCGATTCGCAGCTGGCGATGTTTCTAAAGGGATTGACAGAAACATAAAATCTGACTATGATACACACCAATGATGCCAAACCACAAAAAGAGGAGTACCACTATGAAAGTTGCTATACCTGTCAAAGACTCAAATCTATCGTTTTTCGGCAATGCGGGGCATACCCCCTATTTTGCTGTCTATACCATCAAAGGCGGCGGGATGTTTAAATCGTTCGACCTTGAAGAGGTCCGCCCCAATCCCCGTACCGACCTGGATCACAGCCATGCAGATGAAAACCACCACTGCACCCACGACCACGAAGACGAAGCGCATGTCCGGGAACATTTCAAAATGGGAGAAACGCTTCAGGACTGCGATTTTCTGGTCACGAAAAGTGCCTGCAAAAACACAGCCAAAGCCATGGGAAATTTCGGTATAGCCATCAAGAAATACAGCGGTATCCCCGACAAAGCAGATGCCGTTCTCAATGCTGTATCCGCACAGCTGAAAGCCTGAAGAGGGCCTACAGACATGCCGCTTTCGAACATGCCTTCCATACTCTACGGTACCGCATGGAAAAAAGAGAGAACCGCAGCGCTGGTTCACGAGGCGCTTCAAGCCGGCTTCAGAGGTATAGATACTGCCTGTCAGCCCAAACACTATCATGAAGCACTCGTCGGAGAAGCGATACAGCTAAGCGGTATCGACCGGACAGAGCTCTATCTGCAGACGAAGTTCACACCGGTCGAAGGCCAGGATCCCCGCACGATACCTTATGACCAAGATGCCCCGATCGCACAGCAGGTGGCAGACTCTTTTGAAGTTTCGCAAAGAAACCTCAGGAGCGACTATGTCGATGCACTGCTCCTGCACTCACCGCTCTTTCCCTTCTCTCATCTGCTCTCCGCTTGGCGCGCGATGGAAGAGATCTACCAAAACGGAGGTGCTTTAAGACTCGGTATCAGTAACTGTTATGACCTCAAAGTGCTGCAGCGGCTCCACACAGAGGCTCGCATCAAACCCTCCATCGTCCAGAACCGATTCTATGCCCAGAGTGACTATGACATCACACTGCGTACCTGGTGCCAAGAAGCGGGGATCGCCTACCAGAGTTTCTGGAGCCTGACGGCCAACCCACATCTGCTCGGAAGCGATACCATCGTGCGTTTGGCGATGCAATACCGCAAAACGACACCGCAGATCCTCTTCGCCTATCTTATCTCACAAGGTATTACACCGCTGAGCGGCACAACATCCCAAGAGCATATGAGAGAAGACCTCGAAGCCGTATCACTGAAGCTCACTCCCGATGAGATCACCCAAATAGGAAAACTGTTACTAGGTTAAAAACTCCGTATCGTTGAGTACGGTGA
This sequence comes from Sulfurovum sp., assembly GCA_024763175.1. Classification (GTDB taxonomy): domain Bacteria; phylum Campylobacterota; class Campylobacteria; order Campylobacterales; family Sulfurovaceae; genus SZUA-451. The sequence continues at coordinate 2,580 of JANTGA010000028.1, read as the reverse complement.
CCTTCTCGAAGGAGTCGTTCTCATCCTTTGGAACCGTTGAAAATCCCTCCATCGAACCGCATTCGGGGCATCTTCCTTCGTTTAGAAGCGCCAATTGATCCATCGTGATTTTCCCATCACAGCTTTGACAATAAAAAAATATTTCCATAATTTTTCCTTTCGGATCTTTATGCAATTTTCATTCCCTCGCGAGAAGATAAATTTCAGGTGGCGACTGATCCTAAGACTTCTGCATCTTCCTCATCATCATCCAGACTGATGGCATACACAGGTGCAGGTACGACCACCCACGACACAGTAAAAACCAAAAATCCCAACACAACTACTCTAAACATCATCTCTCTCTTATCCCAATGCCCTGGTTATCATATCATCCACTTGTTTCTCTGTAAGGTTACCTATGTCACTTTTGTCATAGATGTAAAGCATATGCAACGCATTGTCCACAAGTGCCAAGTATGTAAGCAGTCTGTATCCGGCACTTTTACCTTTGTTCTTGCTACTGTTGGCTATGCGTACTTTATAAACATTTGATTTAACTCTATACCCAAATCATCAGGCGTTTTTACATTGTTTAAAAAAACTTCTATATCACTCTCTATGTTTTTGTAGCGTTTTCGTAGTTTTTTAAATGCTTTTTCATACAAAGGATGTTCTATGATTTCATATTTTTTCATACCCGATAGCTCAATGACTTTCTAGTTCTACATATCTACCTGTATGCTTGCCTAAGCCCTTCTTCGCATCTTTGAGTGTATCTGCCAACATACCCATATCCTCTAAAAAATCACTGTTGTTTTCATCCTCTATGATAGTATAAGTGTTGACATTTTATCCATCTTGTAGGCATCTAAAAGTTTTAAAAACATGCTAGACTTTGCATCATTTATCTCTAATTGTAAATACATGAGGTACTCCTGATTTTAATTTGCTTCTATTGTAGCATATTAGATAAAATGGTGTCTAATACAAAAATCCAAACAACCAAAGTGGCACTCTATTCCCAAACCCTCTCTCTATCTCATCAGAAGCGATAAAAGAATTTTCCAACATTTTGATCTGCTTAAATGATTTATTCTTGCCTCCTGCCTCAAAGACAAACTTCCCATCTGCCAGAAAGTCACCACTTTTAGGGGCAAAAATGTCATGGTCTTTACTGATTTGGTTCATAAAAAATGTTTCTCTTGCGGTGCCGATATCTGCCTGTGAGGCAAAAATCAGATTGGGATTGTCCAGATAGATCTTTTCAGGTTTTTCTATGCTGCCCAAGCCTTTTGCGCTTTTCATAAGCATCTTAATGAGCCCTGCATCTTCAAGGTACCCAAGATAGTTCTTGAGTGTCCGCTCATCCCCTACGCCTATTATGCCTTTGAGCTTTTTCATAGAGCAGAGACTTTAGCTTTCTGATGCTGTTGCCTGTGTGGGCAAAAATGATCGAAGCAGATGTGCCCCGGGCACCGGGGAGAGGGAGTCGGGAGCGCAAAGCGATTTTGGATGCATTCTGGAAATGGGTTAAAAGTAATCTGCATTTTGATGTGATTTTGCAACTCTATTTATCTTTTAGCCATATATTCTAAGACTCAGAAAGAGAGTATAGATATTCAGATACTGAAGCCGATTATTGACAGACTAAATCAAATGAGATAAATATTGATAGGAGGTAATTAAGAGGACAGAATATAACATTGGCATCACCTGGAACCTTTAATCTAAAAAAGTATATTCGCTTTTATCGCAGCTATCAAGAAGCAAGCAATTTAAGTTTTTCAGCTCTTTCGTTTTCTCTTTAAAGTAGTCACTCTCTACACGCATACCAAAAAATACTCTGGCGAGCATTAGATTCAACTTGATGAATCGTGTATTATATTTATATCATTTTTTGGTTAAAAGTAAATACCTGACTCTCTCCTCCATTATGCTGCTGTTTCATATTTTCTTATATCTACTTCTGCACCGTTTTTAACAATAGTTCTCGCTTTTTTTAATAGCTCTTTAGTGATGAAACTATTGATATACTTCTCTCCGCAATTATCACAAATTTGAGCCGGAACTTCTTTAAAAACAACAGTTGAGCCATTTTTTTCCAGAGTTACAGTAGTGAAACCCTCTTGCGTTTCTCCATTTTTACAAATTACGCATTTCATAATTTTTTCCTTGTTTTAAAATCTTCACTCCATTTTTCTCTATCCGGATAGTATGCAGTGATCACTATGATTTGATTCTCATTGACATTTTTTGCAAAAACAACATGAAGAGGCTTTTGAAAAATCTTTAAAGCCAGGAACGAAGGATATGGCTTATCGTCAGGATATTTTTCTATTATCTCGCCGTTTTCTATAGCGTCTTCAATATCCTCTTCAAAGATATCTCTCTCAAACATTCGCTTGATGGCATGTTCTCTATACTTATAAGTCAAAAAGCTCTCCCTCCCTTTTGCTCCCATAAATTATAGCAGAAATTTTTATTGTTCCAAAACGCTAGTTGTATAATACCCCAAGAAAAAAGACAAATAAAAAAATGCTAAAATACAAAAAAGACAAAGAGAGGGTATGAAAAATGAGTAACAAACGAAGACAATTC
>JANTGA010000027.1 GCA_024763175.1 Sulfurovum sp. | reverse complement strand
ATAGTTTTAGAGGAAAAAAGTTATTATTTGGAAGATGAAGTGGGGTTTTTAGGGGTGAGATTGGGTGAGTTTTTTCACAGTCTCAGAGCGTGGGAGCCAGAGGAAAATGGCCGGATATTCAGCGACAGGGGTGGTCGGATGATAGCGCGAAGGGTGGCCGGTTTGGTGCGTTTTTTGCACTAAACTTTCAATAATATAGAAACCCTCAACATCAACAAGAAAATAATAAAAAGAGTACAAAAGTGATGATTATATCGTTAATCACACCAAAATATGATATGATTATGATACTTAATCGTATCATGGAGTTAAAATGTTACATGAAAAAAAATGGATATGGGAGTATGAATCGTATCCAAATTTTACCTACAACAGTAAAAATCTACAACCTCTTTTAGAAGAGATAAAATATTATCAAGGTTTGCTTAATGGTATTTTTACCAATGTAAATGAAGAGGATTTACTTAGAACGCAACTAGAAATTTTAACTGAGGAAATTATAGACAGCTCAGCCATTGAAGGAGAGGTGTTAAGCCGTGACAGTGTCCGCTCTTCTATCTCGCATCATTTAGGCATCAATAGAGAGAAACCTGACTATTCAACAAAAACCAGTGACGGTGTGACAGATTTACTTCTTGATGCTCTCTATAACTATGACAAAGCACTTAGCGATGAAAGAGTGTTTGCCTGGCATCAGGCACTTTTCCCTACAGGAGAGAAGCGCTTACTTGAAATCAATGTAGGACAATATAGAAAAGAGCAGATGGAGATTGTTTCCGGTCGTATGGGCAGAGAAAAAATACACTACATCGCCCCCGGTGAAAAAAATGTACAAAAAGAGATGGAAGCATTTTTTCTTTGGTTAAATAATGGAAATGATTCTATTATTAAAGCAGGTATTGCCCATTTATGGTTTGTAATTATTCATCCTTTTGATGATGGTAACGGACGTATTGCAAGAGCTATTGGAAATTATGTTTTATCAAGAGAAGCGCAAGAGCCTATAAAGTTTTACTCTATGTCCAGTATGATCCGGAAAGATCGGCGGGGCTATTATGATATACTGGAAGTAACCACAAGCAGCAATACAGATATTACTCTGTGGTTAGAATGGTTTTTGGGAACACTGCTGAAATCACTCAAAGAGGCACGAAAAAATATACAATATATTTTACAAAAAACAGCTTTTTGGGATAGACATAAAAGTACACCCTTAAATGAACGTGAAATCAAGGTGCTTAACCGACTCTTGGATGTAGGTGAAGGGAACTTTGAAGGGGGTATCAATACCCGAAAATATGCTTCGTTAACCAAAGTAAGTAAAAATACAGCCTCTCGAGAATTGAAGGGTTTGGTAGAAAAAGAGTGTCTCATTCAAAAAGAGGGAACTTCCGGCCGTAATGTAGCGTACGAAATACGATTCTAAATGCTTTTAACGGGTTTTTGACCAGAATGACAAAGTCTTTCCAGCTGTTAAAAATTATGCAAAAAGTATCTCTTTAAACTTATCAGCCTTACCTACAGCTTTTAGAGCAAAATATTTAGCCAAATAGTTTTTTATATCAAGGAGTTCATTCTCGTGAATATTGGTAGAGTAGAGTTTCAGTAACTCTAATTGGATATTTGAAAAATTTTGATCTATTCTCAAATCTTGCATTTTACAACTCCTTATTTTTGATTTATTGTAGCATGATTCAATTCTGTATTATACAATTGGGGACAGGAAATCAAATCTTAAATCCCCCTCGAAAAAACAAAAAGATACATATGAGATGAACGTAATCGTACATAAGTTTTCTTCCTATTTTGTTTTTCGGTATTTTAGCATAAAGGAGAGCAAACCTCCTCTACAAACTTTTGTGCGCATCCTCGTGCAATTGGCTCCAGATCAGCTTGCCTCCGCCCAGAAGATGGAAGTGGAGGTGGTGTATCTCCTGTCCGCCGTCATTGCCATTGTTTGTGATGAGGCGATAGCCTGTTTTGTCCACTCCTACCTTGGCTGCAACTTCCTGAATGAACGGCGTCATCTCCGCCATCATCTCCGCAGGTGTTGACTGAAAGCATTCAACATGCTCTTTTGGGATGATGATGATATGGATAGGCGCTTTGGGATAAATATCATGAAAAGCTAAAAATTTTTCATTTTCTGCAACCGTATTGTTGGGTATTTCACCCTTGACAATTTGACAAAATAGACACATCGTAATTCCTTCATAAAGAGATAGATTTTTGCCATTATAGCATAGTGAAGTGATGATAAATCCCACTATTATTATTATTAGGATAAAATCACACAATTTTAGAAGTAATAAACAGAGGTTTCATGAAAAATTTAGAAGAAAAAATCATTCAGGCAGACTCGCTTGAATCATTGGAAAAAGTAAGAGTGGAGCTCTTCGGAAAGAAGGGCTTGCTCGCGGCTGAATTTTCCAAGCTCAAAAATATACCCGGGCCGGAGAAGAAAGCATTTGCCGAAGGATTGAATAAAAACAAAGCTGCCCTTCAGACGACTTTTGATGATCGATATGAGTTACTGAAGCAAGAAGAGATCGAGAAGATGCTCAAAGAGGAAGCGATCGATGTCTCCCTCTATGGCACGCTGGCTCAAAAAGGAGCTCTGCACCCTGTGATGGAGACGATGGATAAAATCATCGATTACTTTGTAGCTCTGAACTTTTCGGTGGAGAGCGGCCCGATGGTGGAAGACGACTTCCATAACTTCGAAGCACTGAACCTGCCAAAATTTCACCCTGCCAGGGATATGCAGGATACATTTTACTTCAACGACGGAGGCCTGCTGCGTACCCATACATCTCCGGTACAGATCAGGACGATGCTGGAGACAAAACCTCCTATCCGTATGATCGCACCGGGGTCAGTCTTCAGGCGTGATTATGACTTGACGCATACACCGATGTTTCATCAAGTGGAGGGGTTGGTCGTGGATGAGAAGGGCAAGGTGAGCTTCGCCAATCTCAAATCAATCCTGACAGACTTTCTGCATACGATGTTTGGTGATGTGGATGTGCGTTTCCGGCCCAGTTTTTTCCCATTCACGGAGCCATCAGCGGAAGTGGATATCAGCTGTATCTTTTGTGAGGGCAAAGGGTGTCGCGTCTGCTCGCACACCGGATGGCTGGAGGTTTTGGGCTGCGGGATCGTCGATCCCAATGTCTTCAAGGCAGTGGGCTATGAAGATGTCAGTGGCTATGCCTTTGGTTTGGGTGTAGAGAGATTTGCGATGTTGATCCATCAGATTCCGGATTTGCGATCGTTGTTTGAGGGAGATATTCGTTTGTTGGAGCAGTTCAGATGATAGTAGTAAAGAGTTGGTTGAGTGAATTTATAGATTTGAGCGGTATTTCAGATGAAAAACTCTATCAAACGTTTAATGCCATTGGTTTGGAAGTCGATTCGATCAAAACCTATGAAATACCCGAAAAGGTCGTAGTGGGCAAGATCCTCTCCTGTGAAAAGCATCCCGATGCAGACAAGCTGAATGTGTGTCAGGTTGACGTAGGAACTGCCAAAAGACAGATCGTCTGCGGAGCTGCCAATGTGGTCGATGCCGAGTATGTAGCCGTCGCAGTTGTCGGGGCAAAACTGCCCGGAGATTTTGAGATCAAGTTTGCAACGCTGCGTGGCGTGGACAGTGAGGGAATGATCTGCGCCTCTTCAGAGCTGGGACTTCCAAATACAGGTAAAGGGATCATGATCCTTGATGAGAGCATCGGTGCTCTGAAAGTCGGTCAGGAGCTGGGCAGCTATGACAAGATCAGCGATACTATCATCGAGCTGGAGCTGACAGCCAACCGTGGTGACTGTCTCAGTATTCATGGAGTTGCCAGAGACTTGGGCGTCGCACTGGATCGTGAGCTGAAGCATTTTGAATATACCATTGAAAATAGAGAGAAACTGGGCATCGCTCGTATGGTTGACATTCACACCAAAGGTACGGTCGAGGCAGACCTTTGTTATACACTGTCGACTATTGATGATATCAGTGTGCCCTATTTGATTCCTCTGCGTCTGGGGATGGTGGGTATCGAGCCGGGCGAAGACATGGAAAACTATCTGCAGTATGCCACGCATGCGACAGGTGTGATCCTGCGGGCCTATGACTGCAAGAGACTCAAGGCAAATGAGAGACTTCAGCTCCAAGTTACATCCCAGGAGCGGGGGATCGTCACGGTAAGCATGGAGGAAAAGCCTCTGTCGATCGTCGGTGTAAATCAAACAAAAGAGAGTATGACCAAAGAGAATAGCCGACTGCTTCTTTTTGAGTCAAGCTATATCCATCCTGATCTCTTGGTCGAAGCTGTCGCGGGCAAAAATTACGAAAAAGATGATTTTTACTATAAGACATCACGCGGCAGTGAGCCTGCTTTGACATTGGGAATGGAGTACCTCTCGTCCCTTTTGGAGAAGCGATCCATCGGTAGATATTATGAGGGGTATCTCCATGTGGATTCCCCGTGGGAACCTGTCAATATTTCCGTCAATTTCGAGGAGATTGCTGCGCTGATCGGACAAAAGATCGAGGGAGGAAAGATTGCTACGATCTTGAAAAATCTCGGCTTTGGCATCCATAGCAGAGGAGGCGAAAAGATCGGCGTTGTCGTGCCGCGTTTCCGCCATGATATTAAAAATATCCAGGATGTAGCCGAAGAGATCGTTCGTATCATAGGGATCAACAATATCGATGCGAAGCCACTGGAGATCATCGAGGCAAATAGGCTGAATGAAACGATGTCGCATTATGTATTTAGAAAGGCATTGCGTCAGCGTGCAGCTGCGACAGGACTCCATGAAAATATCAGCTACCTTTTCAGCGACAGAAACAAGCTGGAGTCTTACGGCTTTGATACGCTTCAGCGTGAACTGGATTTGACGAACCCCATCGCAGAAGAGTTGAATACGCTCAGAAGTACGATACTGGTCAACCTGCTCGAAACAGTGAAACGAAATGTAAACTATACGGCAAAGTCGATCGGCCTCTTCGAGACAGGGGCTGTGTTTGATGCAAATCGGGAGCAAAAAGAGGTGCTCTCCCTGATCTTCAGTGGGCACAATACAGTGGAGAGCGTCGTCAACAGCGGCAAGCCGGAGATGATCAATTTTGCTGCCTTCGTGCAAAAACTGGGTGCTGTGATCGGCAGCTTTGAGCTACTCGAATGCAGTTATCACAATGGCCTGATTCATCCCTATCAGTCTGCAGATATCTATTGTCGGGGTGTCAAGTGTGGCTACGTCAGCAAACTTCACCCGGTCGTGCAGGAGGATTATGGTATTTATGATACTTTTATCGCCGAATTGGAGATGGAAGCACTCTATCCAAAACATATCAACGCAGAGGTGATTTCCAAGTTTCAGGGGGTTTACAAAGATTTGAGTGTCGTGATCGACAAAGAGACTCCTTATCATCAGGTGAAAGAGGCCATCGCCTCGTTGGAGCTTGATACGCTGAAAAAATGGTACCCCGTCGATATTTACGAGGATGAAACACTGGGCGCACAAAAAAGTTTGACGATTCGCTTCTTTATTCAATCGATGGATAAAACACTTCAGGAGGATGATATCGAATCCGTTATGTCGCAGGTGATGGAAAAACTGGAGCAGGCATGTCAAGCAACACTGCGATAAAAAAAGCTGCTATCGAACCTGTATCAAGTGCTTTTGATCTGCTTTGTGATGATATTGCAGCAGACAAATCGATTTCGCATCGTTGTGCCATGTTTTCGCTGCTGAGCGACAAGCCTTCGACAATCCACAATTTTTTAGAGGGTGAAGATACCCTCAATTCCCTCAAAATTGCTGAACAGTTGGGTGCAGTGGTTTCAAAGGAGGGTAATACGTTTCGTATTGCGCCTCCTGCTCTCCTGAGTGAAGCAGAAGATGTTCTCGACTGCGGCAATGCAGGAACCGGGATGCGACTCTACTGCGGCCTTTTGTCCGGTGTGGAAGGATTGTTTGTGTTGACAGGGGATCGTTACCTCCGTCATCGTCCGATGAATCGCGTCGTCAAGCCCTTGCGGAGTATCGGAGCGAAGATCGACGGAAGAGAGGAGGGGAACCTGGCACCGTTGTGTATCCGTGGCGGGAAGCTCCAGGCTTTTCGTTATGAATCACCCATCGATTCGGCACAGGTCAAGTCCGCGCTTATTTTGGCGGCACTGAGGGCTGACGGTACGAGCTACTATAGAGAGTCTCTGCTGAGTCGTGACCACACAGAACGAATGCTGCGCGGTATGGGCGCCACAGTCAAAACGATAGAGGAGCAGGGAAGTGAAAATCAAGGCTGGATAGCCATAGAGCCCCTCAAGGCTCCGCTGCAACCTCTGGAGCTGACTGTGCCGGCTGATCCCTCGAGCGCTTTTTTCTTCGCAGTGGCAGCAGCCATCGTGCCAGAGTCGCGCGTCGTGATCAAGAGCGTGACGCTCAACCCTACCCGCATCGAAGCGTATAAGATTTTAGAGCGTATGGGCGCAGCGATCGACTATATGGAAAAAGAGAATATCTACGAGCCGATCGGTGATATCACGATTGCCTACAGTGGCAGACTGAAGCCTGTCGTGGTGGAGGAAAATATCGCCTGGCTGATCGATGAATTACCGGCGCTTTCGATCGCGATGGCAGTTGCCGAGGGGAAAAGTACCGTGCGTAATGCCAAAGAGCTTCGCGTCAAAGAGAGTGATCGTATCGCGACGGTTGTGAAGGGTCTGGAGGCTTGCGGCATCGTGACAGATGAGTTTGAAGATGGGTATCATGTGACAGGCGGCGTGATCCATCAGGCGACCATAGATAGTCATGGGGATCACCGTATCGCGATGAGCTTTGCTGTTGCAGGATTGTTGAGCGGAATGGAGATCGAAGATACGGCGTGTATCGACACCTCTTTTCCCAATTTTTTTGAGATACTCTCTCAGATGACAGGAGTAAGCATATGAAAATAGAATTGGCTTCATCATATGGTTTTTGTTTTGGTGTGAAACGTGCGATCAAAATAGCCGAAGAGCACCCCGGGAGCAAGACCTACGGCCCTCTGATCCACAATAAAGATGAGATAGACAGACTCAAAAAAGGGTTCAACATCGGACTGGCAGAGTCACTCGACGATGTGAAAGATAAAGAGTCAGTCGTCATCCGTACACACGGCATCCCCAAAAAAGAGCTTCAGGTACTCAAAACTCAGGATACGACGATCATCGATGCGACCTGTCCCTATGTCACGACACCGCAGCAGGATGTCGAAAAGATGAGCAAAGAGGGATACAGTATCGTTATCTTCGGAGACAAAAACCACCCCGAGATCAAAGGAGTGGTCAGCTATGCTCAAAATCAAAAAGATGCTTTTATCGTACTCGATGCTGAAGAGCTTGAGGGTCTTCCTCTCCGATCAAAGGTGGCTGTCGTCGCTCAGACTACCAGAAAGCCGGAAGATTTTCTCAAGATCACCTCTGCGCTTATCCTGAAGCACAAAGAGGTGCGCGTCTTCAATACGATCTGTAATGCAACTTTTGAAAACCAGGATGCCGCAGCGGATCTGGCTCAAAAAGCTGATGTGATGATCGTCATTGGAGGGAAGCACTCATCCAATACCAAACAGTTGCACTCTATCTGCAAAAACGCCTGCGATCAGAGCTATCTGATAGAGAATGAACAAGAACTGCAGAGTGAGTGGTTTGCAGGCAAAAAACTTTGCGGTATTTCAGCCGGGGCTTCCACTCCTGACTGGATCGTGCAGGATGTGATTGATCGGATACAGACACTTGTTGAGGTGGGGTAAAACGACAAAATCTACTACGTTTAAATATAAAAAGGTATAATAGCACCCAAAACTCAGGTTACATAAGGATGTGGTAGTATGAAGTTCGAAGATATCGAAATAGAAGATGTAGATTTTGAAGCGATGCTTGAGGAGTCGTTCAAAAAATCAGACTCAAAGAGTGATTTGGTAGAGGGCGTGATCGTCAAGATTAATGAAGATGAAGAGCAGGCGATTGTTGATATCGGTAGAAAGAACGAAGCATACCTTCCCCTTGATCAGATCAAAGATGAAGAGGGTGAACTGACATTCAAAGAGGGTGATACAATTGATGTGGTTGTGACAGGAAACAGAGGCGAAAGACCGATGGTTTCTCACGATATGGCCAAGAAGAGAGCTGCGCTTAATGCATTCATCAGTGAGTATGATGATGAGCAGGAGTATATCATCGATGGTGTCGTTACCAAGAAAAACAAAGGCGGTTATGTTGTAGAGTGTGATGGACTGGAGTTCTTCATGCCTAGAACACTGTCGTACCTGAGTTCCAAAATCGATGCAATCGGTAAAAAAGTCAAAGCTGTTATTATCAAGGTAGATAAAGAGAAAAATTCTGTTGTTGTTTCCCGTAAAGAGTTGATCGAACGTGACAAAGCCAGAGTACAGGAGATCGTAGACAGACTTCTCGAGAGCAAAGAGGTGGTTGAAGGTACGATCAAGAAAATTACAAGCTATGGTATGTTTGTTGATGTGGGCGGTATGGACGGTTTGGTGCACTATTCTCAAATCTCTCACAAGGGACCGGTTAATCCTTCAAAATATTTTGAGGAGGGTGATGTCGTCAATGTTGTCGCACTGGATTACGACAAGAAGAAGAGGCACCTTTCTCTTTCGATCAAAGATGCCAACCCCGATCCCTGGAAGGATATCGATAGTATTATCGGTGTGGGTGATACAGTTACGGCTACCATCAGCAATATCGAGCCTTATGGTGTATTTGTTGACCTGGGTGAAGACCTTGAAGCATTCCTGCATGTTTCTGAAGTCTCCTGGGATAAAAATGTCAAACACCCTAAAGATTATCTTGAGATAGGTGAAGATATCAATGTGGAAGTGATTGAGATCGATAAAGAGGGAAGACGACTGAGAGTCAGTCTCAAAAGTCTCCTTCCCAAGCCGATGGATGCCTTCGTTGCTGCGCATAAAGCGGGTGATGTGGTTACCGGTACTGTCTCATCCCTGACTGATTTTGGTGCCTTTGTCAAGATCGACAGTGTAGAGGGATTGCTGCATAACCAGGAGGTATCCTGGGACAAGAGCAAAAACGCCAAAGACCTGTTGAAGGTCGGTGACGAAGTAGAAGTCAAGATCATCAAGATCGACAGCGATGCAGGAAAAATATCATTGAGCAAAAAAGCACTGGAAGATTCTCCTATCAAAGCATTTATGGATAGTCATAAAGTGGGCGATATTGTGACCGGTACGGTCAAAGATAAAAAAGACTTCGGTGTCTTTATTTCCCTTGCAGAGAATGTAGATGCATTGATCCGTACTGAAGATCTTCATCCGCTTAAAGCCGATGAGGTTGAAAAGGGCCAGGAGATCAGAGGCGTGATCAGTTTTATCGATTCCAACAACGATCGTCTTAGAGTTTCTGTCAAAAGACTGGAGCGACAAGAAGAGCGTGATGCGATGAACCAGCTCAACATGGACCAGGATGACAGTATGACACTGGGCGATGCACTGGCTGACCAATTAAAAAAATAGTAAAAACCAGCTAAAGGCCATTGAATGTCTAAAATCACCGTAGTAGTATGTGATCATATTCACCAAACAGGATTGGATCTGTTGGCACAGGATGCAGGCATTGAGATGATCAATGCTGCGGATGAGCCAAAGGAGAAGCTTATATCAGAGATTATTCAGAGGGCGGATGTTGCGATTACCAGAAGTTCAACGGATGTTGATGAGAAATTTCTGAATAGTGCAACAAAGATCAAGGCTATTGTGCGAGCAGGTGTCGGGGTTGACAATGTCGATATCGAAGGTTGCAGCAAATTGGGTATCGTTGTCATGAACGTACCCACTGCCAACACGATCGCTGCGGTTGAGCTAACGATGGCACATATGCTTTCCTGTGTGAGAAAATTTCCCTATGCGCACAACAATTTGAAATTGGATCGCGTCTGGAGACGACAGGATTGGTATGGAACAGAACTCAAAGATAAAAGCCTCGGCGTGATCGGTTTGGGCAATATCGGTTCACGTGTTGCCAGCAGGGCCAAGGCATTTGAGATGAATGTTATTGCCTATGATCCCTATGTTGATTCGAGCAAAGCAAGTCATTTGGATATTGCCTACACGCAAAATTTTGAAGACATTCTGGCTTGTGATATTATCACGATTCATACACCGAAAAATGAAGAGACAATCGGAATGATCGGTAGCGATGAGATAGCCAGGATGAAAGATGACGTCATATTGATAAATTGTGCAAGAGGCGGACTTTATGATGAAGAAGCACTTCTTGAGGGGCTGAAAAGCGGCAAGATTGCCATGGCGGGTATCGATGTGTTCAACAAGGAGCCGGCGATTGATCATCCTTTGCTTGATTTGGACAATGTGACCGTTACACCTCACTTGGGTGCAAACACCAGAGAGTCTCAGCGAAATATTGCAGAACAGGCAGCACAGCAAGCGATTGATGCAGCCAAGGGTATCTCCTATCCCAATGCGCTCAACTTGCCTATCAGGGAGAATGAACTGCCAGACTATGTGAGGCCGTTCCTGGAATTGATTCAAAAGATGGGACACATGAGTGCCCAGGTGACAAAAAGTGCCGTCCGATCCATCAAAGTGACAGCTGAAGGTGAGATCGGTGACTATATCGAGTCTTTGGCAACCTTTGCAGCCGTGGGCGCCCTTTCTGAATCTATCGGAGATCAGGTCAACTATGTTAATGTAGAATTTGTTGCCCGGGAACGAGACATGGAGATACTGAAAGAGGTAGGACCGAATGTCAGTGGATTTCATAATAAAGTGAAGATCAAACTCATCACCCAGAAGGGTCACGTGAGTATTGCAGGTACTGTTTTTGACGAGAGCGTTCAGCGTATTGTCGAGATCGATGAGTACGATCTCGATGTAGAGCCTAAGGGCAATATGATATTCTTCCGCAATACGGATACCCCGGGTGTAATTGGCGACGTGGGTAGAATTATTGCAGAAAACAGCCTGAATATTTCCGACTTTCGTCTAGGCCGTGCCAAAACAGGATTGGCTTTGGCTGTCGTACGTATTGATGGACAGATAGATAAAAAAGTACTTGATCAGTTATCTGCATTAGATGCCTGTATCGATGTCAGTTATGCTTCCCTTTGACATCAGGAGAGAGACTTCTCTCCAAACTTGTTTGTGACAAACAGTTCTATATATCACTTATTTTAATCATTATTTAATATTATCTTCAATATAATTGCGCTATTTTATAGAAAAAATTATGTTATAATATATCTTATTTCTGCGCCAAGAGGACTAGAGCTTGACTGGTGCAGCATATAAGTACAAAGAAGGAGTAGTGTTTTATGTTGATAAAAAGGTATTTTTTTGCTGTATTTGCAGCTCTTCCGCTTTTTGCGGGACTTCAGAACTTGTCACTGAGTCAAGCACTGGAAATGGTAAAACACGACAATCTTGAAGTGAAAATTTCCCATTTTGAGGAGCAGATGAAGGCTTATGAAGCGGATGCAGCAAAAGGAATGAACTATGGCAAGCTTGATCTGACGATCAATGCGTTGCGTTCCAACAATGCACTCAATGTGTTCGGATTCAAGCTGCAGAGCCGTGAAGCAAGTTTTGGAGATTTCGGTTTCAGTGATTTTCTCGGTGGAATAGGGGGGATGATGCAGCAGGCAGGCGGAGATTTTGGCGCATTTTCACAAATGATGACCAATCCTGCAACACAGGCGCAGATGTTGGCTGTCGAGCCTGCTGACCTCAATTTCCCGGATGCTGCAAATCTGTTTCAGACGAAGGTTACCTATAAGATTCCACTCTATACCGGCGGCAAATTGACGGAGTATGGTAACATTACTCAGGCACTCTATCGTATGAGTATCATGGACAGCAAGAAGGTGATTAATGCAAAAGTTTTCCAAGTCAAGAAAGCATTTTATGATATTTCATTGGTAGATAACTATATCCATAATCTCAAAATGATCATCCGAAATGTAGACACACTGGAGCAAGTCGTCTCCTCTATGAGGAAAGAGGGGTATGCTCAGGATATCGATGTTCTTGAGGTGCAAGCGAGAAAAGCGGAAGCAGACAGTCTCTACAACCAGGCGAAACTCAATCGTGAATTAGCCTATCAGTTTCTCTCCTTTTTGCTCAACCAGGACGTCTCTTCAATCAAGAGCGTGCAAGAGATGGCCGTGATGCCTGAAGCCCGACTGTTTGATATCTATCGTGACAACATCGATATTCAAAAAGCAGAGCTTGGATTGCAGATCAGCCAAATGGCCGTCAGGGCGGAGCAGGCAAGCTATTTGCCGACAGTCGGCGGATTTGGCGAATATGGAAGTTCAGACAATAAGTTTCTCAATGATTTTAAGGCAAAAGACTCATACACAGTGGGTGTTCAGGTAAACTTCAATCTGTTTAACGGCGGAATCGACAAAGCAAATGTCGAAAAGGCAAAGGTTAAAAATCTTCAGGTTCAAGAGCAGGTAGCGCTTGCAAAGAAAGGCATCGCATTGAAGGTCAAACAGTTGAAAACAGAGATCCTGAGCCTTGACTCTGACATCCGAAGTTTTCAAACACAGTTCAATTTTGCCAGGAAAGTCTATGCAAGTTACCAGGCACGCTATCAAGAGGGGATCGCATCGATCAGTGACGTGCTGATCAAACAATCCAAAGAGCTTGAGGTGCTGCTCCAGCTCCAGACGGTCAAAAACAAGAGAAATGCGAAAGTATTTGAACTCAACAGTATATTAAATCCGGGAGATTACCTATGAAACGTTATGCATTTAAAAAAATTCTTACACTCACCGCATTGCTCTGGGCATCGGTAGCCGGTGCAGTTGATCTTGAGCTAAGCGGCAGTATTGTCTCTGACAATCAAAAGATGATGACAAGCCGCTATATGGGGTATGTCAAAAATATGGCAGTCAGTGAAGGCGATATTGTCAAAAAGGGACAGCTTCTTTATGAGATTGACTCCAAAGAGATCGAAGCTGCTGAGCGTCAGGTTGATCTGGCCGTTTCTCAGGCGAGATTGGCGCTGCAGATGAATCATAGCCAATATGATAATATTGTTAAGAACCTGGAGAGACACAAGAGACTCTATAAGAAAAAGATGGTTTCCAAGTATGAGCTTGAACAGCTTCAGCTGGGAGCCAAAAATATGAAAGATATGATCAAGATAGCGGAAGAGCAGGTCAACCAGGCATTGGCCAAAAAAGATGAGGTTCTCAATCAGTACCAATATTTGAAAATAACCGCACCAAACGATGGTGTTATTGTGGCCAAAAAGCTCAATGAGGGCGAGATGGCAATTCCCGGGATGCCCGCACTGGTGTTGACTGATCTCAGCAGGCTGAAGATTGTGGCAGAGATCAGTGAAACAGAACTGAAGTATATCAGTCTCAAGAAAAAGGTGCTTATCGCTATCCCCTCTTTAGGGCTCAAGACGACGGGCGAGATCAGTTCTATTATCCCCAACTCGAATCCTATGACACACAAGTTTAAGATCAAGATCAAATTTGATTCAAAAGGCCGCTCTGTCTATCCTGGCATGTACACCAAAATCAGTATCAAATCATAGAATGGAACCAGTATGAAAACTATCAGTGATTATGAAGTAACGGATTATGCTGGAAAGCTGGCAAAAGGTTTTTTGCTCAATCCCCTTACAGCAGTCTTGGGAATCTTTTTGCTTTTGATGGGCTATGTAGCATTGGAAGTGATGCCCAGAGAAGAAGACCCTCAGATCGCGATCAGTGGAGGCGCTATTATTGTAGCGATGCCGGGCGCATCGCCACGTGAGATTGAAAACATTATTGTCAATCCCCTGGAAAGAAAACTGAGGGAAGTCAGAGGTATCGAGCATATTTACGGTATGGCGATGGACAATGTCGGGGTAGTCAATGTGATGTACTATATCGGGGAGAACAGGGAAGACTCTAACCTGAAGCTTTATGACAAAGTGATGCAAAACATGGACTTGATGCCCAAAGGGGTCATGCAGCCACTGATCAAGCCCTTCGATATCGATATCGATATTCCGATCGTGACGGTAGCTTTTTATCCCAGAGAGGGGGCAAAAGTCGGTGATGTGGCCCTCTTTGAAAAGGTTAGAACGATCCAGCAGAAGATTAACGGTATCGATAATGTAGCAAAAACGACACTCAAAGGGGCACATAAGGCACAGTACAATGTTCAGGTGGATATGGGAAAACTCTCTGCTTACCATCTCTCCCTGGGTCAGATCATGAAGGCGATTCAGTCTGTAGCAGTGGATGTGCCGGATGTCAAAGGAAGAACCAAAAATGACAAGTTGGTGATTTTCGGCGTCAAGAATGCGATTGAAAATGTTTCTGATGTCGGGAATGTGATCGTGGCCCAGTATATGGGATCACCTATCTATCTCAAAGATGTCGCTACTGTGACGGATGGGATTGATTTCCAAAATTTCCAGAGTGCTTTTATAGAGATGAAAAACGAAGACAATGCGACACGCATGCGCGAACAAAAAAAGCAGATTACCCTCACAGTAGCGAAGCTGGCAGGAACCAACGCAGTTTTCGTGGCGGACGATGTGGTAGAGATGCTCAAGGAGCATGAGCACGAACTTGCTGAAGCGGGGATCGGTTATCTGGTGACAAGAAACTATGGACATCGTGCAAACGAAGCGGTCAACGAGCTGATGCACCACTTGATTATCACGATTGTGATTATTGCGGTTATGCTGATATTTGCACTGGGTTGGAAAGAGTCCATTATCGTTACGTTTACCGTACCGGCGATTTTGGCAATTACGCTATTTGTTGCATATATGACAGGGCAGACGATCAACAGGATTACCCTTTTTGCTTTCCTCTTGTCGCTGGGTCTGCTGGTAGATGCTGCAATTATTGTGATTGAAAACATTCACCGGCACTTGCATTCGCATGGTGTCGATAACCGTACGATGGAAGAGCTGCTGGTAGAAGCGACGGATGAGATCGGAGCGCCGACCAATGTCGCAACGCTTGCGATTATCCTGACCATGGTACCGATGGCATTTGTCGGGGGGATGATGGGTTCTTTTATGAAGCCGATCCCCTATAATGTTCCTGTTGCTTTGGTTGCATCGCTTTTTGTAGCGTATATTTTTACACCTTATCTGAGCCTGAAATTACTTAAAAAGCCGGAGCATCACCATCATCATAAAAAGAAAAAGCACAAAAAAGATTTAGAAGGCGAGGGAGAAAAATCATGAAAAAATTTGAAAAATTTGTTCACGCTATCCTTGACAAGAAAAGCAAAAAAACATTGGTGATTGTGTTGACAGCCTTGGCATTTTTCGGTACTGTGATGATGCTCCCGACCCAGCTGGTACTTGCCAAAATGCTTCCTGGAAAAAGTGATAATACCTATTCCGTTTATGTCGATACACCTTCTGGAAGCTCCATCGAACAGACAAAAAAGGTTAGCAGCTGTGTGATCGATATCCTGGAGCAAGAGAGAGAAGTGATGAACCTGGAGCTTTTTGAAGGGCAGGGGATACCGCTGGACTATGCCGGACTTGTCAAAGGTGCAGGGATGAAGCGCACAGAGAATGTCGCAGAGATCTCTGTCAATCTGACAGACAAGCATGAGCGTACCGAACCTTCATTTTTGATGGTTCAGCGCCTCAGACCGATCGTCAAGCAGCGCTGTGAGCCACTGGTCCCCAATACGACGATCAAGTTTGTAGAGCAACCTGCCGGTCCCCCGACTCTGGCTTCGATCGTTGTTGAAGTGCACGGTGAAGATATGAGAAAGGTGAGGCATATCTCCACAAAGGTAGCAGATATTCTTGCACATACAAATGGCTTGGTGGATGTTGATGTAATGGCAGATGAAATCTACAGCAAATATGAGCTGATTCCCGACAAGGAGAAGATCGCACGGAGCGGTTTGAGCGTGGAGCAGGTCAACAATATTATCTATCTTGCATTCGAAGGGATGGTTATTGCGCATAAAAATTCGAAAAACTCTCCTGATCAGATTCCTATATTTCTCGTACTTGACCAAGAGACCAAACGACTCAACAGTCAACAGGAGGAGGCACTGCAGAGTAAGCTCTCTTCTTTGAATCTGATGAATATGAGAGGGATGATGGTGCCATTGAGTGAAGTGGTTACCATCCGAAAAGTTCCTTCCAATCCTATGATTATGCACAAAGATCTCAGCCGTATGGTCAACGTCATCGCAGAGACAGACATGGTATCGCAGCTTTATCCTCTTTTGGATGCAAGGGAGCAAATGATAGAAGCATTTTCCAAAGAGTACAATGTGACCAAAGAGCCAGGGATGTCGACGTATATGTTCGACTTGCACCTGGAGGACCCCAAAACGGGAGAGAAGTATTTGTTGCGTTGGGATGGTGAGATGAAGGTCAGTCTTGACACTTTTCGGGATCTTGGCGGTGCCTTTATCGCTGCTTTGATATTGATCTTTTTGCTATTGGTTGTTTACTATAAAAGCTTCGCACTCAGTGGTATCATTTTGTTGGGGTCATTCCTCTCATTGATTGGTGTTATTTTGGGCCACTGGGCAGCCAACTTCTTTACCAGTGAAACTTTCTTCCTGACGGCAACCTCCCTGATTGGCTTTATTGCCTTGATGGGAATCAGTTCGAGAAATTCACTCCTGTTGATAGACTTTGCCAAATCTTTGATGGTAGAGCATGGAATACCGAAGCGGAGTGCGATCTCTATCGCTGCGGCGACCAGAGCCAAACCGATCTTGCTGACAGCGGTTGCTATCATCCTCGGTTCGGCACTGCTTGCCAGTGACCCGGTTTTCGGCGGCTTGGGTGTGGCACTTATCTCCGGTACGGTTGCAGCGGTATTTGTCTCATTGCTTTTTGTACCGATCTTGATGGACAACTCCAAGGCCATGGACTTCGAACCCGCCAAAAAGAAAAGTGACGAACCCAAAGTGTCGATCACGCGATAGATAGGCTTCAAGAGAGCGCTTCGCCAATCCTCCTTTGCGGAGGAGTTCCCCCAATTTCTTTTTCAATAATGCTTCGGGAATACCTCTATGTTTTTACTACCATTGGGTATAATAACAAAAATATTTTAGGAGTGAAGATGGCAGTAGTTGGTATGGGTGACATCAAAAAGGGTGTAAGATTGGAAATAGACAGCAATCCCTACAGGGTGACAGAGTTTCAACATGTCAAACCGGGTAAAGGGGCAGCCTTTGTTAGAATGAAGATCAAAAACCTTTCAACTGGAAAAGTAATCGAAAAAACAGTGCACGCTGGAGACAAGTTTGAAGTACCTGAACTGGAGCAAAAGACGATGCAATACCTATATGATGATGGGGAAATGCTGCAGTTTATGGATACGACAACCTATGATCAGATCGGCTTGACTCACGAGCAGGTTGGGAAAGAGACATTTGATTTTATGATCGATGGGATGGAGGCAGAGATTCTTTTCCATAATGGTCAAGCGATCTCAGTTGAAATTCCCCAAACAGTGATACTCAAGGTAATCGAAACTCCGCCAAATTTCAAAGGCGATTCACAGGGCGGGAAGAAACCGGCTACGCTGGAGAGTGGCGCAGTGGTTCAAGTGCCATTTCACATTATAGAGGGAGAAATGATCAAGGTCGATACCGTTGAGGGAAAATATTTGGAGAAGGCGAAGTAGGTTTTTCTATTTCATCAATCCTGAACTCGATTCAGGATTGACATTGATTATCTTGCTTGTCGGATAATCACCTTTGCATACATGCCGGGGAAGATATTTTGTTTCCCCCGGTCAAAACTGATACGAATTTTGATCTTATGCGTCATCGGGTTGGCAGCTGGAATGATCGCCCTGATCTTCCCTTTGGTATGGTACTCGATAGAGGGGATCGTGACTTTGACCTCGTCTCCAAGGTGGACATGTTTCATCATCCCCTCTGATATCGAGACATCGATCTCCAGATCTTCCATATCTACCAGCATTATCGTCATCATACCGGGCATGACCATATCGCCGACTTTGATATTTTTCTGCACGATGACACCATCAGAGGGTGCCTTCATCTTCAAGTAGTTGTAGACAGAAGCCAACTGCTTGGCTTTGATCGCCATCTGCTTGACCATGACTTGCGAACTGTCGAGCATCGCCTTGGCATTTTCTGCCATGGTGTCGAGATCCTCGATGTCTGTCATCGGCATAAAGCCCTTTTTGCTCTCCATCTTCTCTTTTCGCTTCTGAATAACCTTGAGCCGCTTTCTCCAGAATTCGAGCACGACTTTGGATTGTTCCATGGCGACATCTGCCTGCGATTTCATAATGTCAAATTCTGCTGATTCCATCTCATAGAGATCATCCTCTCGTTTGACATAGTCCCCGAGCTTGACAAAAACCTTTTTGACATAGCCCATATAGCGGGCCCCTATCATCTTTTGCCCATTGGAGATCACTGTTCCAGTCAGACTGATCTCGTTTGCCGCTGCATAGTATGTCGTCAGCAGAAACAGAGCAATAAATAATACTTTCCTCAAATACTGATCCTTAACTATCGTGTTCTGTAGGGTACATCATACTACCAGTTTCTTAATTGCGTATGACACTCCATACAATACTTGGTAATTTTAGTATAAGCTTGCAATGCTTCCACTGCGTCTCCCTCTTTGAAGCGCTCGATGAGATCTTTGGCTTTTCTGTTGACCTTCTTTTTGATTTTATTGGACATTTGCACTTTTCTGTTGACATAACGCGTCATGACATCCTTCTCCTCCACCTCTTCGAGCGGCGGTTGTATTTTGACGATCGTGTCAGAGAGTTTGGCTGTACCCTCTTTGATCATGTCGAAATTGTTATAAAAAAATCCAGTTTGTATCTCCTGCATGGCACTGGCCATTGTCTGCATATCTTTGATCCTGTCCTGTTTTGTATACGGTCCCGCACTCAACAGTGCTCCAGTCAGGAAAAAACCTGCCAATATTTTCGTCATTTACAACTCCTACCTTTTAATTTTGATGTAACAAATTGTACCATAGAAAAATAAATTTATCAGAATATATGAAGAGAATTATTACTATGTATAAATATATTTTATTCTTTAAGTTCTGATTTAGATAAAAATCGCTATAGTTTTTTGTGCAGTTATTGCAGAGATTTTAATTTAACACCCAATCAGGAGGATTGATAATGAAGAGAATAGTATTGGCAAGCGCGATAGCCATAGCGAGTATTACGACAGTACAGGCGGATTTTAGTTTTGGTGATATGTTCAAAGATATGAAAGATGCAGCCACATCTATGAGTCATGATGCACGAGATAGTGTCACTGCGATGAAAGATGGTGCAGTCGAAACAAGTAAAAGTGCCGAGCGAACTGTTACAAATGTAAGCAAGGATGCCAAAGATTCCGCTGTCAAAGTATCTGACGACTTGAAAACAAGTGAAATTGCAACGGTTAACAGTTCAGAGCGTACAGTGACGAATGTCAGTAAAGATGTGAGAGATAGTACAGTTGAGATCGCTGAGGACACCAAAGACTCTATCACGAATACAACCAGAGATATGAAAGACAGCTCAACGATGGCTACGAAAGATTTTAAAGATAGTGCCGTAGCCGTTTCTCATGATATCAATGACGCAACCAAAACCGTCTCCAACGACTCAAGAGACTCTGTCAAAACCATCTCCAATGACTCAAGAGACTCTGTCAAAACCGTTTCTAACGATGCAACTGATTCAGTCAAAACCGTCTCCAACGACTCAAGAGACTCTGTCAAAACAGTCTCCAACGATTCAAGAGATTCAGTCAAAACTGTTTCAAATGATACGACTGACTCCATCAAAACCGTCTCCAATGACTCAAGAGACTCTGTCAAAACAGTCTCCAACGATTCAAGAGATTCAGTCAAAACTGTTTCAAATGATGTCAACGATGCAACCAAGACCGTCTCTAACGACACCACTGATTCTGTCAAAACTATTTCTAACGACACAAGAGATTCAGTCAAAACCGTTTCTAATGATATGGATGACGCAACCAAGACAATCTCCAACGATACCAGTGATTCCGTCAAGACAATTTCCAATGATAGTGCTGATTCCGTCAAGACAATCTCCAATGACTCTTCTGATGCAGTCAAAACAGTATCCAATGACCTTGACGAGTCTACCAGAACGATTTCAGACAATGTCAATGATTCTGCAAAAACTGTCTCCAACGACACAAGAGACTCTGTCAAAACCGTTTCCGATGATGTGAACGATGCGACAAAAACAATCTCTAATGATTCATCAGATTCTGTCAAAACGGTATCTCACGATACAGCCGATGCGACAAAAACAATCTCAAACGATTTCGATGACAACAAAGAAGATGCCAAGAAATAAGTGAAATTGTTTCTTTCTGATTAATATGAGGCGGCGGGAGCGCCGTTTCATGTTTTTTCTATCTTTATGCTATCAGAACAATGATATCATTAAGATAGAAATGAGCGTTCCTGGCGGACCGCTTCTTCCTGACTCTACACCCATCCTATTCTATTAACTAAGGAGAATACATGACATACAAAAACAATCGGCTTTTCTCGATCCTGGGGATCACAACTGCTTTACTCATCGGTGTTGCCACGACCAGTCTGACTGCTGCGGAGCAAGATCTGGCACTTATGGTAACAGTCAAAGGCGATGTTGAAAAAAAGTATGATGCCTTTGTGGAAGAGAAGATCAAAAGTATCGGTTTTGTATTGACAGACCCGCACAAGCGCGTGAACGATGGATATAAAAAGAAATATGGCAGCACCAAACTAGATATTCTGAGTTTTATGTCAGTTGCCAACAAGAATGCCATGAGTCCCCTGCTGGAGATTGATCCCAGGCTGGCAGGATTCAACCCCTTCAATATGCTAATCTATCGAAAGCTGGGTGAGGAGAATACACATATCGGACATCTCGTGCCCAGTGCTATCATGGACATGATCGGTATCAGTGACAAAAAAATCCGGACAGAGTACCCCAAAATCATCGAACCACTCAATAAGATGATGAAAGAAGAGTTTGGTTCGGATCTCTCTACGGTCAAGATCAAAAAGATGGCTGACAAGAGAATGATGAACTTTGAAGTTGCTTTTGACAGACCGGAAGATCTGGATGACTTTATCGATGGTTTCCAAGAGAAGTTTGAAGAAGCTTTTGAAGACAAAGATTATATTATCGCGGGCTTTTTCAATTACAAAGAGAGCTTTGACGGTGTTGATAGACTGCCTTCTTATGATGCTTTCTGGGTCTACTCTCTCTGTCATTTCAAATTCTCCTATACTGTGTTTGACAACGAGGGAGGCAGACCGGATGCCGGAATGTTTGCCCCCTGCTCAATGTATATGTTTATCAGAAAAGATGACAACAAGCTCGTCGTCGGAATGCCGAGACTTGGCAATTGGGCTGCAACGCTTGATATCAAAGATCCCAAAAGATTGGCCTTGGTGGAGCAGCTGGACAAAGAGATTCCTGAGATCATGGCCAGTCTGGGTGCCAAAGAGGTTGAAAATGTCAATCCTTTGAAAGAGGCATCCAACCCACTGGCAAAAAAAGCTGATGCCAAAGCAGAGAAAAAAGTCGAGGCCAAAAAGGAAGCAAGCCCAGCCTCCAAGGCTCCTGCGGATAAAGCAGCTGCACCTACTGAAGACAACAGTAGTGTTATCATCCAGATCCCCGAAGTGCCCAAGCCTGTAGAGGCACTCAAGGTGGTCACCAAAGGAGGCAATGCCCCCGTCAAGCAAAATGAGAGTCTCTACAAACCCAGATCTATTTCGCTGAAGGTCAGTCAACCGCCCAAAGCAGCCGTCGCAGCCCCCAAAAGTGAAGAGCAAAAGGATGTCAAAGCAGGTGATGTATATGGAGGGAAAATCAGTGCCTACCTGAGAGGGAAACTCCAGAGCGTGGATAGTGTCAAAAAAGCACTGGAAGCTGCCGGATTCAAGATCCTCTCTGCTTCTCATATCGATAAAAAAGGTCAACTGACATCCGTCGCTTTCAGTAACGATGCACTCATTGCGATGGCCAATAAGCCGGGCAGAGGTTTTGCAGCATCATTGAGAGTATTAGTCGACGAGAAGAACAAACAGATATCGGTGACCAATCCACTCTATGTAACGAGTGCATTTTTGCAGGATGATTTTGACCAGAAAGCAGTGACGCCGATACTTGAGAGTATCAGGAAAGCATTTCCGGATTTGAAAAATTCAGAAGATGCTGTGAAATTCAAAGTACTTCCAAAATATCACTTTATGGCAGCGATGCCTTATTATAAGGATATGCTTACGGTAGCCAAAGGCGACAAGCTTTTGGAAAAAGCCAAAGCTAGAAATGGCGGCAAGGATATCGTTTTTGTCCAGCCTCTCTCCAAGGAGAGTACGCTTTTGGGTGTCAAGCTGGGGAAAAGAACCTCCAAATTTGTGAAAAAGATCGGTGTCAAAAATGGTGCCCTGCTGCCTTACCCTGTACTGATCGAAGGCGGAGAAGCCAAGATACTGGATCCTAAATACTATATCGCTGTAATGTATCCTATGCTGAAAATGTCAGAATTTATGACGATTTCTACTGTGCCTGGTGCGATTCAGCTTGATTGTGAAAATCTTTTTAGATAATATACCGTTCGAATAAGATGAAGGAGAAAAGGTGAAAAAATATTTATTGATGGCTATCGTAGCAAGCGGTGTGCTTTTCGCACAAAATACAGAAACAGTCGATCTGAAGAAAAATATGCAGGAGATGGAAGTCGCTTTGGCTGTGATCCAGAGAGGTTTTCTCTACAATGATGCGACATTGGTAGAGGGCGGTGTCAGAAGTCTGCAGGCGAAAGCCAAATATATCGAACCTCCGCAAGGTAAAGATGCAGAGGTGTTTGGAGAGAGTAACACCTATAGCTTCAAATACGCCAAGAAGCAGTCATCCAAGATCGCTGTTCTTTCCGATGAAATATGGAGTAATTTCAAAAAAGGTGAAAAGTATACGGCAATGAGCCGATACAAAGAGACACTCAAGCAGTGCCTCGCCTGCCATAAAAAAATAAGAAAGTGGTAATGGCTCCTACTGATCGATAAGGTACTCCCCGTTATCCCATTTCAGGGGAAATGCTTCGAGGTGATTGCCTCGAAGCTCGTAGATCCATCCCCCTTCGTGACCTTCCATAGTTGCACTGCCAGCGCAGAAAATTTCACTCTTTACCCCTTTTGCATGCACACGATATCTTTTATGAATATGTCCGCAGAGTATGGCTCCTGACTGGATTGGTTTGCAGGCTGCCAAAAATGCCTCTACATTGTTGAGTCCATGGAGTTTTGTGTCATTATGTCCGTTGGCAAGGCGCGGTGCGTAGTGTGTGACGACAAAGATAAAGCGCCCCTTGATACGTTTATCTTTGAGTATTTCATTGAAGGCTTCGAGCTGTTCGGATGGTATGGTACCGTCTGATTTCCACGGCAGCAGGTTGGGGCGCGCACTGTTGAGCGCGATCACAGCAGTATGTCCGCCCACCAGTCTGATCATCGGCCAGTGGCCACCCCGGCAATACTCCGGCAGATCGTTTTGCAGGACAGAACAGAACTGCTCCGAAAAGCGGTAGTGACTGTTGCCTTCATGTACATAGATATCGTGATTTCCCGGAACGGTGATGTAGCTGTGGGGTGGTGTCATCATCGGAGAGACCAGCTCTCTGGCGATGAGGAGTTCCTGCTCAAGCCCCAGTGCGGTATAATCCCCGGTATTGATCACCAGGTCGATATCATTCTCCTCTTTGAAGCGGACCATCGCCTCTACTTTCATCTCCGCATCATCAAAATACCTTGATCGGCCCCGCAAGAGATTGATCGCACCGACAGCCCGCTTGCTAAACCATTTTTTCCACTGCATATGGCGGATTTGTATGT
>JANTGA010000026.1 GCA_024763175.1 Sulfurovum sp. | reverse complement strand
CGATGGGCTTCGTCGGAGGAATGATGGGGCAATTTATGAAACCGATCCCCCTCAATGTCCCCGTCGCATTGGGCGTCTCTCTCTTCGTCGCCTACGTCTTCGCCCCCTATCTGGCACGCAAGCTGATCAAGTTCAAGAAGGGAGCTCACTAAGAGATGGAAAAACTGATCTACTATATCATCAGCCATCCCCGCAACAAATGGATCGTTACCGGGATCGTCATCCTCTCGATGATCGGTGCCGTCATGATGATCCCGACCAAACTCGTACTCGCCAAAATGCTGCCGGGCAAAAGCGCCAACACTTTCACCATCTACGTGGACACCGCTACCGATGCCTCAATCAATGCGACCAAAAAAGTCAGCGCATGTATCGTGGATTATCTCAAACACGAGAGGGAGATCACTGATATGGAAGTCTATCTGGGACAGGGTGCACCGCTGGACTATGCAGGCCTGGTCAAAGGCTCAGCCTTCAAAGCACTCAAAAACCAGGCAGAGATCGCTATCAATCTCACCGATAAACATGGGCGCGACGAACCCTCTTATATGATGGTGCATCGTATGCGCCCGGAGATCCAAAAAGCCTGTGGGTCGCTCTCTCCCCACACCACTATCAAATTTATCGAGATGCCCTCCGGGCCGCCCACACTGGCAACTATCGTCATCGAACTCTATGGCAAAGACGACACAGTGCTGCGTCAAACCGCTCAGAGGGTCGCCTCTGTCCTGGGCGAGACCGAAGGTCTGGTCGATATCGATATCATGCAAGATGACCTCTATACCAAATTTGACCTTGTCCCCGACAAAGAGAAGATCATCCGAAGCGGACTGAGCGTCGACCAGGTCAACCAGATCATCTACCTCGCCTTCAAGGGGATGCCTGTCGCAGTCAAAAATACACGCAATCAACAAGATCAGATCCCTATCTTCGTCAGACTCAATGACGATACGCGTATCATCGCATTTGGTTCTAAAGACTCACTGACCAACAAACTCTCTTCGCTCAAACTGATGAACAAAATGGGTATGATGGTACCGCTTAATGAAATCATCACCATCTCTCCTGTCACATCCAGTCCAACGATCTTTCGGAAAAATCTCAAAAATATGGTGACGATCACCGCTGAATGTGATATGGTCAGTCAAGTCTATCCATTGCTTGATGCACGAGACAAAATGATCGAGCAGCTAAGCCTTGACTACAATATCACCAAAGTTCCGGGGATCACGACCTATATGTTCGACCTCAACCTCGTCGACAAGAAGAGCAATACGCCCATGCTGTTGCGTTGGGATGGTGAGATGAAAGTATCACTCGACACCTTCCGTGATCTGGGTGGCGCCTTTATCGCTGCACTCGTGCTGATGTTTTTGCTCATCGTTGTCTACTACAAATCTTTTGTCCTGAGCGGCATCGTCCTGATTGGGAGCTTCCTCTCCATCATCGGCGTCATTGTCGGGCACTGGGTGACGGACAAAATCCAACTCTATTTTACGGATACTCATTTCTTTCTGACTGCCACATCCCTGATCGGCTTTATCTCCCTGATGGGCATCAGCGCGCGGAGTTCACTCCTGCTTATCGACTTTTCCCGATCCCTCATCGCTGATCACTGTATGGAGAAAAAGCAAGCCATCGCGATCGCCACTGCCACACGGGCCAAACCGATCCTGCTCACAGCTGTCGCGATCATCCTGGGAAGCTTGCTCCTCGCTACCGACCCGATCTTCGGCGGGCTGGGTATCGCTCTGATCTTCGGCAGTATCGCCGCCACGCTTGTCTCACTCTTCTTCATCCCTGTCCTGATGGACAATGCCGATGCGATGATGCCTGATAGCGGCACAAGGAAGCTCTGCGAAGAGGAAAAAAACAGCTGGTGCATCCTGGGCGATAACATCCGAGCGCTCTTTCCGCACAAGATCGAAGAAGACGACACCGAGTAGGAAAATTATTGGTCAGAGATTCCAAAATTGATTTTCTAGCCATATCCTCTGTATATACTCTCCTTGAGGATGACAGAAACAGGGGAAAATCTTTAGGGGATTTTTTGACAGAGTAAGGACTTTTTTATTCCTTTGTCTGATATAATTAGACATACTAAAGGAGTAAACATGCCAAAAAAATTAATTTTACTGATC
The DNA here is from genome assembly GCA_024763175.1 of Sulfurovum sp. Classification (GTDB taxonomy): domain Bacteria; phylum Campylobacterota; class Campylobacteria; order Campylobacterales; family Sulfurovaceae; genus SZUA-451. The sequence goes on along the minus strand of JANTGA010000026.1, from coordinate 21,807 downwards.
GGAGCACCTGGTTCAGGCAAAACAACTGATGCCAGACAGATCGCAGAAAAACACGCAGGAAGTATCACGAGTTATTCAACCGGAGATCTCATCAGAAAAGAGATAGAGAAGGGAACTGCTACCGGAAAGATAGCAGAAGGCTTTGTTTCCAAGGGTGACTTGATACCAACTGCTATTGTTGTAGAGATGATTGTCGCAGCGATCAAGTCTGCTCCTACGGATATCGTGCTGCTGGATGGTTTTCCGGGAAAAGAGAAACAACTGCAGCACTTTTGTGACTTTGTCTTCAATGGCCACGATATTCAACTTGTTTCCGTGATAGAGGTACGGGTCAGTGAAGAGGTAGCAAAAGCACGCTGCCTGGCTTCAGGAAAAAGTGAAGAGATCTTCGAGCATGAAATGACATCCTACACGCAAGCCATTGATATCATCGAAAAACACTATGAGGACAAACAGATCCTCAAAGTCATTGATGGCGAAAAAGAGCTTGATGCAGTGGTTGCGGAGATAGACGCTTATCTTGTCAGCAAGCTATAAGGCTTGGCAGACAGCATCACTCACTTGATGCTGTCACTACGTCATCATTATATTTGATATCGATTTTGGCGTACATTCCTGGAAAAACTTTTTTTCCCTCTTTGTTGAACTTGATGCGCACCGTAAAAGTATGCGTCATGGGATTGGCACTGGGCACAACAGATTTGATCCGTCCTCTGGTTTTGAATTTGATGGAGGGAATGCGCACACTGACAAAATCGCCGGTATTGACTTTGAGAAGGTCGGCTTCTGAGATCTGTCCTTCGATCTCAAGATGGTCGAGATCGACCAGTACCATCGCCAGCATCCCCGGCACGATCAAATCTCCCTGACGGATCTGCTTTTGGACGATGATCCCATCGTTTGGCGCTTTGACTTCGAGATAGTTGGCGATCGTTGCCATCTGCTTGACCTTGGTCGCTGCATTTTTGACCAGAGAGCGTGTCGCAGCCAGCCCTGCCTGGACGTTATCTGCCGTAATGTCTATATTATTCCAGTCTACTCCACTATCTTTACCACGAATACGCATGAGTGCCTTTTCTCTGCGGATACTGTCCAGTCGGGTCCGATACATGTCCACCATGATCTCCGCCTGTTCCAGCGCTAGATCCGCCTGGTTTTTCATGATATCAAACTCAGCCGATTCCATCTCAAAAAGTGTATCTTCACGATGCACTTTGTCGCCGATATTAAAATAGATATGTTTGACATACCCCATATAGCGGGCACCAATCATCTTTTGATTGTCCGAGACAACGGTACCGGTGACCGAAAGCTCTCCGGCTATCATACCCAGAGGAAAAAGCAGCAATACTATCATTTTATTTAGAAAAGTTTTATGGATCATAACCTACCTTTATTATGAAAATAACTCATTAAGTATAACAGAATTTTATAAAATAGGTTGCGAACAGAGGAAGTACTGGTAGATTTTAAGCATCATTGTGAGGATCCGTAATACAGAGTATCCCAGAGAGCACTATCACTCTCTGGGGTCCACGATCTTACCGGCAATCGCAGAAGCCGCTGCCACGGCTGAGTTGGCCAGATAGATTTCAGAGGTTCTCGCCCCCATGCGGCCGACAAAGTTTCGGTTGGTTGTCGCGACGCAGCGTTCGCCGTCACCCAGGATACCCATATAACCACCCAGGCAGGCACCACAGGTCGGGTTGGAGACGACGGCACCCGCTTCGATGAGGATATCCATCAAGCCTTCACGTTCTGCCTGCATCAGGATCTTTTGCGTGGCAGGGGTGACGATCATACGGGTGCGTTTGGCGACACGTTTGCCCTTCATGATCTCTGCTGCGATACGCAGATCTTCGATACGACCGTTGGTACAGGAGCCTATCATCACTTGATCAATAGCGATATCATCCTCCACCGCCTGCTCTACCGGCTTTCCGTTGGAAGGCAGGAAGGGGTAGGCGATCACTGGCGAGAGAGCAGCCACATCGATTTCGATGACCCGACAATACTCCGCATCGGCATCGGAGCGGTGGATTTTGGGCTCTGAGCGCAAACCGTTATTGACCTCGGCCCGTTCTTTCAGATAGGCTTCGGTCACCTCATCGACAGCGATGATACCTGACTTTGCGCCTGCTTCGATCGCCATATTGCACATCGAAAAGCGGTCATCCATCGCCAGGTGAGGAATCGTATCTCCAGTAAACTCCAATGCCTTGTAGAGCGCACCATCCACTCCAAGGATACGGATCAGTTCGAGAATAATGTCTTTGCCGTAAATATGTTCTGCGGGTTTACCCTTGAGAATGACTTTGATCGTTTCGGGCACCTTGAACCAGTTGCCTCCTGTGATCATCCCGAATGCCAGATCAGTACTCCCCATACCAGTCGAAAAAGCACCCAGTGCCCCGTGGGTACAGGTATGCGAATCGGCCCCGATGATCACATCTCCGGGAATGACCAAGCCCTTCTCGGGGAGCAACGCGTGTTCGATCCCCATATCTTTCTCATCAAAATAGTATTTCAAGTCATGCTTATAGGCAAACTCTCTGGAGATCTTTGCCTGATTGGCAGAGGCGATATCTTTGGCGGGGATATAGTGATCCATTACGATACTGAAACTATCCGGTCTTGCCAACTTCTCTGCTCCGCTCTCTTCAAACGCCTTGATCGAGATCGGCGTGGTAATGTCATTGCCGATGATCATATCAATGTCAATTCTGACGATCTCTCCCGCTTTGACCTCACGCCCTGCGTGCTCTGAAAAGATTTTTTCTGTAATAGTTTGTCCCATCGTTTATCCTTGCATCTTAAATAGTGCGCGAATTATACCAAAAGTAGAAGGCAACCACAAGGGATTGTCCCTACAAATATCATGATCGTAGGGGTACCCCTTGTGGGTACCCTTTGGATATGATGACACATTCATACCTAACTACATTTTGGATAAAATATCAAAAAAGTTATCAAATGAAATTATACGAACTCCAATCCATCACCAAACGCCTGAGTGATTTTACTTTTGTCAGTCGTGCCAGACGGATCGAGGACAACACGATCGAATTGACCTTTGACAAACACCAAAGCTATTGCTTCAACATGACCAGGGGGCACAGCTTCGTCTACAAGGCCCGCTCTCAGCGTCCGCTGCAGGGATACAGCGCCCCTTTCGACACACTCTTGCATTCACTGGTCTCAGCCAGCAGACTGCTCAAAGTCGAAACACCCAACAATGACCGCATCCTTCGATTTTCCCTCGCACCCAAGAGCAGCTATAAAGACAAAACGGTCTATCTGCAGCTTGAATTTACCGGCAAAAATACCAATGCCATCCTCATCGATGAAAATGAAGTGATCATCGAAGCCCTCCGGCATATCGATGCCCAGAGTTCCTTTCGTGTGATCCGTCCTGGGATGGAGTTGCTGGCTATTCCTCCCAGGGGTCTGACCTCAGATGATGCGTTGCGAAGCAATGAATCGTCTGCGGGTCTGACTCCCAATAATTTGACCTCAGATGATGCGTTGCGAAGCAATGAATCGTCTGCGGGTCTGACTCCCGACAATCAAATGACCACGATAGATGATTATCTTGAAGCGAAGTACCGGCAGATCCAGGCAAAACGACTCTCAGAACTCAAGAAACAGAAAATAGCGCAGATCAGCAAAAAAAGCAAAAAGCTGGCGCAATCACTTGCAAAACTCCCTGATCAGGAGAAGCTGAAAGAGGAAGAGAAAAAGTTTCAGCACTATGCCAATCTCATCCTTGCCAATCTCTACCAGATCAAACCCTATGACAAGCGGCTTGAAACGACTGATTTTGAAGGCAATTCTGTCACCATACCGCTTCCCAAAAATATCAAAGTGACCCGGATGAGCGACTACTTTTACCATCTCTCCAAAAGAGCGAAGCATAAAGCTCTCAATATCCATATCGAAAAAGAGAACCTTCAGAGCAAAAAAGCTTTCTATGACAATATCCTCTATGCACTTGAGCAGGCGAAAGAGCCCTATGAACTGGAACTTCTCGTCCCCAAACGTGCCAAATCACAACGAAAAAAAGAGAAACTCAAAGAGGGGGAACTCTTTTGGATCGAAGGTTATAAAGTCTTTGTCGGGCGCAACAGCAATGAAAACCAAAAACTCCTTGCTCTCGCTAAGGCCAACGACCTCTGGATGCATATCCGCGATATCCCTTCCAGCCATGTCATCATCCGTACCGACAAGCAAAACCTCCCCCAGAGCGTCATCGAAGCTGCTGCCAAACTCTGTGTCGATTTCTCTGTCAAAAATCCCGGCGAATATGAGGTAGATTATACCAAACGTAAATTTGTCAAAGTGCAGGAGGGCTCCAGCGTCCTCTACAACAAATACGATACACTGCGTGTGCGCAAAGAGGGCGTCGAGATACGAGAATAACAGAAAGTTTTGTTATAATTTGGGATGGAGCTATTTCGCCTATTTTCGTAAGTTTGGCACTGCCAAACATCATAGGTGCATAGCACAGAAGCTAAAGCAGGATAAGAAAAATGACAAAACTCTTCACTGACCATCAGGAACGCTGGATGACGGGCATCGCCCTGCTTGCTATCGTCGGCTTTATCGGCTGGATCGATAATTTTTTTATCATGTGGAGCTTTTTGGGGTTGGTCTATATCTTTGCCTTCTATGAAGCGATGCAGCTTTTCAAGCTGAGAGGGCCCTCGATGTATTTCTGGGCACTGCTGCTGTGGGGTCTTGCCTATTTTTATCCCAATCCTGATGATCTCTTTTTTCTTGTTATGATTATTTTTGGCGGAACACTGGCTTATACGCACAACTTCAACCCCAAACTTATCCTCCCTTTCCTCTATCCCGTCAGCGGGATCCTCTTTTTCCTGATCCTTTATCAGGATTTTGGGATCGAAGCGATGGGTTGGCTGCTGGTGACAGTGGCGATGACGGACATGGGTGCCTTCTTTGTCGGAAAGATGATCGGAAAAACCAAATTTTGTGACACTTCTCCCAACAAAACGATCGAGGGTGTCATCGGCGGGATCCTCTTTGCGACACTCTTTGGGACATATGTCGGGCTCTATATCGCACCCTTCTGGACGGCGCTCTTTGTCACACTCTTCACCTCTGTCTCCTCTATCTTCGGCGATCTCTTCGAAAGCTATCTCAAGCGGGAAGCCGGTGTCAAAGATAGTGGAGACCTGCTGCCGGGGCATGGTGGTATACTTGATAGGATTGACGGCTACCTCTTCGCTGCGATCGTCATGGTTATCACGTTGAGATCTTTCCTCTGATGTCTGACACGATCGTACTGCTGGGATCGACCGGCTCCATAGGGGTCAATACCCTGACAATCGCCTCACGCTACCAGATCCCTGTCGAAGCCTTGGTCGCAGGAAACAATCTCTATCTCCTCAATGAACAAATCGCCCGATACAAGCCCAAATATGTGGCCATCGCCGACCAAAGGGATCGGGATGCCGTGGACCATCCCCATGTTTTTTGCGGTGAAGAGGGTATCCTCGAATTGCTTGAGCAGACCCAAAGCAGTACGGTAGTCAATGCATTGGTAGGGTACGCGGGTTTGGCACCGACGCTCAAAGCGATCGAACTGGGCAAAAGAGTCGCACTCGCCAACAAAGAGTCCCTGGTCGTCGCCGGTGAATTTATCGATATGAGCCGGATCACACCGATCGATAGTGAGCATTTCGGCCTCTGGTATCTGATGAGTGAACGCCCCTTCAGCAAACTCTACATCACTGCCAGCGGCGGAGCTTTTCGTGACTGGGAGAGCGATGCTATCGCCACTGCTACATTCAGTGATGCCCTCAAACATCCCAACTGGTCGATGGGCAACAAGATCACCATCGACTCTGCCACCATGACCAACAAAATCTTCGAACTGCTCGAAGCCAAGTGGCTCTTTGGCACAGACCAGGTCGATGCCGTCATCGAGCGCAAATCAGTCATCCACGCCTTGACGCAGTTCAAAGACGGCTCCACAACTGCCCACTATGCCGGTGTCGATATGAAACTGCCGATCGCTTTTGCCCTGAGAGGAAAGGTCGAAGAGGAGATACTCCCCCCGCTTGACCTTCTGGATATCGGAGCATTGCGCTTCGAATCTATAGAATCCGCCAAATACCCTATCTGGGAAATCAAGGAGCATATCCTGCAAAACCCTCATCTCGGCGTCGTTATCAATGCTGCCAACGAAGAGGCGATCAAAGCGTTCGAAAAAGGTGAAAGTACTTTTTTTGGGATGGCCAAAACAGTGCTTGATGCCTATAGGCATTTTGATACGGTTCACGCAAGCAGTATAGAGGAAATTATTGCGATAGATAAAGAGGTAAGAAATTATGTCAATATCCCGTAGGGTGCGTAATCGATGAATAAAGTACTTATCCTTCACGGCTGGGGCGGCAGCGATGCACCGCACTGGCAGGCGGAGCTAGCTTGTGAAATCGCGAAAAATTATGGTACCGTCAGCTTCCCTCTGCTTGACAATTGTCACTTCCCCGGCAAAAACCGCTGGATGCGGCAAGCCAAAACAATCCTTGAGGATTTCAAGCCTGACACTGTCGTCTGCCACTCTCTTGCCAACACTTTATGGTTTTGGCTCTGCGAGGAGGAGGTGATCGCGCCTGTTGAGAGACTCTATATGGTGGCCCCGCCCAGTCTCAGCACCAAAGAGTCAACGATCAAAACATTCTTTCCTGCTCCTCTTCCCGACACTCTCAAGGCAGAAAAAATAGAGATGATTGTCTCAGATAATGACCCTTACATGAAGATGGATGAGGCAAAAAGTATCGCAGATCACTACGCCATACCTCTGAAGATCATCAAAAATGCCGGGCATATCAATGCCGATAGCGGGTATGGAAAATGGGAATATATAGAAAAACGTGTCGTAAAAGAGAGTCCATGATCCTCAGTATCGAATCCAGCTGCGACGACAGCTCTATCGCCATCACCGAGATCGAGACAAAAAAACTCCTTTTTCACAAAAAGATTTCCCAGGAAGCGGAACATGCCTGCTATGGCGGTGTCGTCCCCGAACTCGCCAGCAGACTCCACGCCGTTGCACTGCCGGAGATCCTTCAGGAGACAAAAGCGTATTTCCCCCAGCTCAAAGCCATCGCCGTGACCAACCAGCCCGGACTGGGTGTCACACTGCTGGAGGGGATCGCAATGGCCAAAACACTGGCGGTCCTGCTTGAGATTCCCCTTATTTCAGTACACCATCTCAAAGCCCATATCTATTCGCTCTTTATCGAAAAGGAGAGCATCATACCGCTACTGGTCCTCCTTATCTCCGGAGGCCACACCCAGATCATCCGTGTCGAACACTTCGAGAAAATGGAGATCATGGCGACGAGTATGGATGACAGCGTCGGAGAGAGCTTCGACAAGTGCGCCAAAATGATGGGATTAGGCTATCCCGGCGGACCGATCATCGAAGCGCTCGCACGGGAGGGAGATGAAGATCGCTTCGATTTTCCTGTACCGCTGCGCAACTCCCCCCTGATCGCCTTTTCACTCTCGGGACTCAAAAATGCCGTACGCCTGCAGGTCGAAAAGAGCAGCGTCTCCAACGGCGGCACCCTCACACCAAAAGACCAGCGCGATATCGCCGCCTCCTTCCAGAAAGCAGTCAAACTTCATCTGCTGCAAAAAAGCAAAAAGATTTTCGCCAAAGAGAAAATCAGAGATTTTGCCATCGTCGGCGGTGCTTCTGCCAACCTCTACATCAGAGAAGCTTACGAAATACTCTGCAGGCAATACGGTAAGAGAATGCACACTGCCCCACTTAAATACTGCTCAGACAATGCCGCCATGGTAGGACGCTATGCGATCGAAGCGTACAAAAGGAAGGATTTTGTCGATCCTGATACGATCGATATCATCAGCACCAAGAAACAGCAGAGCGGCACGCTGCTCTAAGAGAGCCACATCGAAATCATTAACGCTCCCTTTACCCTTTTTTAGATAAAATAAAGGTAATTAATATAATGGAGTGAATATATGGCAGAATATGGTGCTGGTAATATCAAAGTCCTCAAAGGACTTGAAGCCGTCAGAAAAAGACCGGGTATGTATATCGGTGATACCTCCATCAAGGGTCTCCATCATCTGATCTACGAAGTCGTGGACAACTCGATCGATGAAGCGATGGCGGGGTATTGCGATACGATCAAAGTCACACTGACCAAAGCAGGATCTGCGATCATCGAAGACAATGGACGGGGTATCCCTGTCGCTGAACACCCAACCGAAAAGATCTCTGCCGCCACCGTGGTCATGACTGTCCTTCACGCCGGCGGTAAATTTGACAAAGACACCTATAAAGTCTCCGGAGGACTGCACGGGGTTGGTGTATCAGTCGTCAATGCACTCTCCCAAAACCTCCATCTGACCGTCTTCAGGGATGGTCAGATCCATGAACAGGATTTTGAAAAAGGTATACCGCTCAAACCGCTCCAGATTACCGGCAGTACGAGAAAAAAGGGAACCAAAATTGAATTTTGGCCTGATGAGAACATCTTCACTGAATCAGTCTCCTTCCTCTCCAGTATCGTCGTCAAACGATTTAAAGAACTTGCTTATCTCAACCCTCGCATCACCATCATCTTTACTGATGAGAGAGAAGAGCTGAAAGAGACCTTCCATTTCGAGGGAGGAATCAAGCAATTTGTTGAAGATCTTAATACCAAAACGGCCTTATCGACTGCCCAATTCTTCCAGGGAAAATCTGATGATATCGAGATGGATATCTCTTTGATGTACTGCGATGCAGACAGCGACAAACTCGTCTCTTTTGTCAACAACATTAAAACAGCCGATGGCGGTACCCACGAAGCAGGATTCAGGGCAGGTCTCACTCGCGCACTCTCTCAATATATCTCCAAAAATGCCAATGCCAAAGAGAAGAATACCAAGATTACCGGGGATGACAGCAAGGAGGGACTCGTCGCCGTTGTCTCTGTCAGGGTCCCGGAACCACAGTTTGAAGGACAAACCAAGGGCAAACTCGGTTCAAGTTATGTGCGGCCTCTGGTGCAGAAATTTATCTATGAAAGGCTCAATAAATACCTCGAAGAGAATCCCATCGAAGCCAAAGCGATCATGGGACACGTCATCCTCGCCGCCAAAGGACGGGATGCTGCCAAGCGCGCCAAAGATCTCGTCAAGCGAAAAGACTCGATGAGTATCGGGACACTTCCGGGCAAACTGGCCGACTGCCAGAGTAAAGATCCGGCACTCTCAGAGATCTACCTGGTGGAAGGGGACTCGGCAGGCGGTTCGGCCAAGCAGGGGCGTGATCGAGTCTTTCAAGCGATTCTGCCACTGAAAGGAAAGATCCTCAATGTCGAAAAAGCACGTCTCGAAAAGATCCTCAAGTCTGACGAAATCAAAAATATGATCACGGCAATGGGCTGCGGCATCGGAGACGAATTCAACGAAGAGAAACTCCGCTACCATAAAATCATCATTATGACCGATGCGGATGTCGATGGAAGCCATATCCAGACGCTGCTGATGACCTTCTTTTTCAGGTTCCTTCAGCCGGTCATCGAAAAAGGCTATCTCTATCTCGCGCAGCCGCCGCTCTATCGCTACAAGAAAGGAAAGAATGAGACGTATCTCAAAGATGATAAAGCGCTCAATGATTTCCTGATCGAAAACGGTATCTCTGCAGTAGAGAGTGAAACGATGGGACGAAACGATTTGATAGACCTCTTCAAGATGGTCGCCTATTATAAAATGACACTCAAGGAGATCGAGAAACGTTTCGCACTGCCCGAAGTACTGCGCTATATGATCGAAAATCCCGATATCGTCGGAACAGACAATCAAGCTCTCTCGATCGTTGTCAAGCAATATATCGCTGATTTGGGATATAACATCCTGAATGAGACGATCAATGAAGAGAAGATCCATCTCTTTGTACAAACCAATGATGGTTTGGAGGAGTTGATCATCGATGATACGCTCTTTACCAATCCCCATTACAATGAGGCTGTCTATATCAGCAGCAATATCCAGGAACGCATCACGGATGAATTCAAAGAGAAGGATCTTCTCGAAATTCTTGCCAATATCGAAGGATCAGCAAAAAAAGGTGCCTATATCCAACGCTACAAAGGTTTGGGCGAAATGAACCCCGAACAACTCTGGGAGACCACAATGAACCCGGAAGACAGAAGACTCCTCAGGGTCAAAATCGATGACAGTGAAAATGCCAGTGACACCTTTGTCCTCTTTATGGGGGATGAGGTAGAGCCGAGGCGGAACTATATCGAACGCCATGCCAAAGATGTCAAGCACCTGGACGTCTGATGCTTCGATCAGTCTTAGAGGAGAGATCACGGCGTTTCAAGCTCTCTCTGAGAGCCGGCATACCCATCATAACACTCATCCTGCTCCTCTTTTATGCAACATTTGAAAAGGAGGAGTTGGGAGCAGTCGCCTTCTATAATGTTTTTCTGTTGGGCGCGATGGTTTTTGTCAGTATCTATTTTATATTTTTCCTACTGGAAGTTGATATCAACGAAACACTGCTCGATCACAATACAGATACTTACAACTACGAAGCATTCCTGAAGCAGCTAAATAAAAGACATCCCAAATCAGTCGCTATTGTCCGCATCAACAATCTCTCTTCGATCAACAATAATTACGGTCTGGATGCAACCAATCAACTGCTCCGTACACTTGCCGGGAGGATCCATATCACTTTTCGCGCCCGAAAGATAAAGGATATCTGGATCGGAAGGAAGATCGGGGCAGGCTATCTTGTCGCCGCTAACCTCAACACCAAAGAGATGGAAGAGATCCTGGAGCAATTTGTTCGAAACAACCAAAGCATCGATGCGATCGAGATAGACTACCTTTTTGCAGTAATCAATCTCGGAGAAACAGATCCCGACAGGACGATCGCACTACTCGCGGACACACTCAATGCACAGTCAGAAAAAACAGACAAGAGATTCAAAAAAATCAAAGATAAAAAGGCACTCTCTGAACTGGAGGATGAAACGATCGCAGCACTCCGGAGCGAAGCTATCAATCTCTATTTTCGTCCGCTTTACAACATCAAAAGGCAAAAAGTCGATAGTTACGAATTGGTCGTGAAACTCAGAGCAGCAACAGGCAAAGAGATTCTCCCCCGAGATTTTCTACCTATCATCAATCGTCTTGGACTGGGAAAAACGTATGATTTGGCCATCTTCAAGCATATTGTCGATACAGCTCTCCTCGTAAATGAGCAGGTTTCATTCAGTTTCAATCTTTCACCTTTTTCACTTCGTGATAGCGACTTTCTCAAAAAGATTTTTGCCATCTCTGAGGCAAAAAAGATCGATACAAGCAGGCTTCTCATCGAGCTTTACGAGCGAAAAACACACCACAATCTCGGAAAGTATCTCGAAACACTTACAAAAATACGATCCAAGGGGTTCCAGATCTGCATCGATAACTTCGGATCATCCAATGCCTCCCTGGAGTACTTGAAGCACTTCAAATTTGACAGGGTACAGTTCGACAGGGATTTCGTCACAAAACTTGAGAACCCCAACTCTCTTTCGATCTTCAAATCTCTTATCGACATGTCAAAAGGATCGAAGATCACAACGGTCGCCAAATGGGTAGACAATGAGACACAGAAAGAACGACTCACGGCACTGGGTGTCGACTATCTGCAGGGATTTGGCATCGGCAGGCAATTGACCGAACAACAACTGATAGAACACTATAATTAACAAAGGAATTATCTTGAAATACGGCGAAAGCGAAATCAATGCATTCAATATCAAAGCGGAAGAGAACTATTGGCCCAATGAGCACGCAAAAAACTATGTGATCAACATCGAACTACCAGAATTTATGTGCCGATGCCCCCGCTCTGGCTATCCTGACTTTGCTACGATCAAAATATCCTATATTCCCTCCGACAGAGTGATCGAGCTCAAAGCGATCAAACTCTACATCAACAGCTTTATCGACCGGCATATTTCCCACGAAAACAGTGCCAACGAAATCTATGACTCACTCTACAGTCAACTCAAACCCAGATGGATGAAACTCACAGCAGACTTCAATCCCAGAGGAAATGTACACACTACCATAGAGATTGATAGCAGTAAAGCCTAATATATCCACACTACGATCCAAAGGGTACCCGCCAAAAGGCACCCCTGCGGAAGAGGCTGATTGCAGAGGCAATCCCTTGTGTCTGCCCTCAATTTAGAAAATAATATAACAATCTGACAGATATCTTCCTGCTTTTTACTATTTGGTATATCATACCTGAAAAAAACAGACATTTGTGTCATGTCAGGGAGACCAATGATCCAATTCAACGAAATTATGCAGCGAATCGAAGAGGTCATCGCTGCGGGAAATGATAATCGCCGAATCTACAACAAAGAGATTGCACAGGCACTGAATCTCACTCCCGAATATTTTGCGGTGATCAAAAAAAGAGGGAAAATTCCCTATGAAGCGATTGCTACTTTCTGTCGGAATAGAAAGATCAGTATCAACTGGGTACTCTTTGAACAGAAGCCGCAAAAATTATAGGGCTGGTACGAGGGATCGCCCTCTAAGGAATTGTAAATGTTACAAAAGATGGATGATCATCACAGCGTGCCCATCATGGGTACCCTGAAATGATTTAAGATGGCTAGAGCTTAGCCGTTTCTCTTCGCAATGATCTCTTTGGCAACATTCTGCGGAACTTCATCATAGTGATCAAACTCCATCGCATACGTCGCACGACCCTGTGTCATAGATCGAAGGTCTGTTGAGTATCCAAACATTTCAGAGAGTGGGACAAAGGCGTCCACGATCTTGTTGCCGGATCGATCACCCATACCGCTTACCTGACCTCTACGCTTGGAGATATCACCGATGACATCTCCCATATAGTCTTCAGGTACTTCGACTTCGACTTTCATCATAGGCTCCAGGATGACAGGATTTGCTTCTCGGCAACCTTCTCTGAATCCCATAGAACCAGCGAGTTTAAACGCCATCTCAGAGGAGTCTACATCGTGGAATGAACCATCATACAGTGTTACTTTGACATCTTCGATAGGATAGCCAGCCTGGATACCTCTGCCCATCGCTTCAACGATACCTTTGTTGACCGCTGGAATAAATTCTTTTGGAATCACACCACCTTTGATAGAGTCGATAAACTCATAACCTTCACCTGGCTCTTGTGGCTCAATCTTGAGAAAGACATGACCAAATTGACCACGACCACCAGACTGCTTGGCATACTTGTACTCTTTGTCAACCGCTTTACGGATCGTTTCGCGGTATGCAACCTGAGGCGCACCAACTTCGGCATCGACTTTAAATTCTCTCATCATACGATCAACAAGGATTTCAAGGTGAAGTTCGCCCATTCCTGAGATGATCGTCTGACCGGACTCTTCGTCAGTTGCAACGCGGAATGAAGGATCTTCCTGTGCCAATTTGGCCAAAGCAATACCCATTTTTTCCTGGTCTGCTTTGGTCTTTGGTTCAACAGCGACTGAGATAACCGGATCGGGGAATTCCATTCTTTCAAGAATCACCTTATCTTTTTCACTCGCGAGTGTGTCACCAGTCAGTGTAGTTTTGAGGCCTACCACAGCACCGATTTCACCGGCATAAAGTGCATCCACCTCTTCTCTCTTGATGGCATGCATCTTGAGAAGTCGTCCGATACGCTCTTTCTTGTCTTTGGTTGTATTGTAGACATAAGATCCTGACTCAAGTACACCACGGTAGACACGGACGAAGGTCAACTGACCGACAAAAGGGTCTGTCATGATCTTAAATCCAAGTGCAGCAAATTCACCATCATCAGTCGATGCGACGGTTGTTTCTCTGCCATCTTCATACTCACCTTTGATCTCATGGACTTCAGTCGGTGCAGGAAGATAGTCAACAACAGCGTCCAGCAGTGTCTGTACCCCCTTATTTTTAAAGGCTGTACCACACGTCATCGGTATCATAGTGATCGCCAGAGTGGCTGCTTTGATACCCGCTTTAATCTCCTCTTCCGTCAGCGCTTCACCCTCCATGAATTTCTCCATGAGGACATCATCAGTTTCAGAAATTGCTTCAATCAGCTTCTCTCTATAGGCTTCAGCTTTTTCAAGCATATCCGCCGGGATATCTGTTATTTCAAACTCTTGTCCCATTTTACTCTGATCATCACTCCAGATCGTTGCCTTCATTGTTACCAGGTCAATCACGCCCTGGAACTCCTCCTCTGCTCCGATAGGAAGCTGGATAGGTACAGCATTTGACTTGAGTCTCTCGTTGATCTGTCTCTCAACTTCATAAAAGTCAGAACCGGTTCTGTCCATTTTGTTGACAAAAACCATTCGTGGAACAGCATATCTGTTCGCTTGTCTCCAGACTGTTTCAGACTGAGGCTGCACCCCACCAACTGCACAGAAGACTGCTACAGCGCCGTCAAGAACTCTCATAGATCGCTCAACCTCGATCGTGAAGTCAACGTGACCCGGAGTGTCGATGATGTTGATCTGGTGGCCCTTCCACTCACAGGTAGTCGCTGCAGAGGTGATCGTGATCCCCCTCTCCTGCTCCTGCTCCATCCAGTCCATTGTCGCTGCACCATCGTGTACTTCACCGATCTTATGTGAAACACCCGTATAGAAAAGGATTCTTTCTGTCGTGGTTGTTTTCCCTGCATCGATGTGCGCTGCGATTCCGATATTTCTTACTTCTTCAAGTGGATGTGATCTTCCCATAATGTTATGTCCTTACCATCGATAGTGAGCAAATGCTTTGTTTGCTTCAGCCATTTTGTACGTATCTTCCTTCTTCTTGTATGCAGAACCTTTTTCAGTTGCTGCATCCATCAGTTCATTGGAAAGACGCTCTATCATTGTTCTTTCGTTTCTCTTTCTTGCTGCATCAACAATCCATCGGATACCCAATGACTGCTGTCTGACAGGTCGCACTTCGATAGGCACTTGATAAGTGGCTCCACCGACTCTACGACTTTTGACTTCCATGACAGGCTTGATGTTTTCCATTGCTTTGTTGAAAACTTCAATCCCTTTTTCACCAGATTTTGATTCGATTCTCTCCAGCGCGCCATACATGACTTTCTGCGCTGTACTCTTTTTGCCATCAAGCATGACTGCATTGATAAATTTCGTTAATACTTTTGATCCATAAACAGGATCCGGGAGAACAGGTCTCTCGGGAGCTCTTCTTCTTCTCATTGTTTTTCCTTCAATCTTTACTTTATTGATTTACTCAAGTCTTGTCCCCTAAGGATAATTGACAACACCTGCTCAAGCCTGTCACCAGACTAAACTATACCTCTTTTGCATCATTCCGAACTTGTTCAGAATCCCATTGGGCAAAAGGCGCTTCGCTCCTGAACTAACTGTTCTTATTTAGGCTTTTTTGTACCGTATTTAGAACGTGCAACAGTTCTGTTGGCAACACCGGACGTATCAAGTGCACCACGGACGATGTGATACTTCACACCTGGCAAGTCTTTGACCCTACCGCCTCTGACGAGTACGATGGAGTGCTCTTGAAGGTTGTGGCCCTCACCACCGATATAGGAGATGACTTCAAATCCGCTGGTCAATCTAACTTTGGCAACTTTTCTCAAAGCTGAGTTAGGTTTCTTCGGGGTAGTCGTATAGACTCTGGTACAAACACCTCTTCTCTGAGGACACTTTACTAGTGCTGGTGATTTTGATTTCTTGATCACTTTTTTACGCTCTTTGCGAATCAACTGGTTAATGGTTGGCAAATTATCTTCCTTTCTTTTGCTCTTGGTTTCCTACGCAGTTTTTGCGGAGTATGAGAATTAAATCTGGGTTTTTACACCTCAAAAAGGTACCATTCGCTTCTCTTTGTTTTGTAAGCTTAAAGGCAATATAGTACTTTTTTGAGATGTATAGTCAGAAAAATGGAGGCATATTATAGTTAATTTTCCTTTATTTAAACTTACACTCTCTTTTGGGTGCTCTTGCTGCTTTAGTCCCTTGTCCCGTTCGATTCTTCTTTTTTATCCATCTCCTTGAGTTTGTTTCTGTCCAGCTCTTCCCCTTTATCATCATAGACGGGAAAGTCAGGCAGTTTGTAGTTTTTGTCTGTCAGCGAAATATCAAATTTTGCCTTGATGGCTACTTCTGTGCTCTTCATTCCCAGGGTATTGGATTCAGTTTTCAAAACGACACCCTTGTAGATCCACTGCTTGGCACCCATGATATCCCAGAGGTCGCAGCGGTAGCCCAGGATCTTCTCGGTACCTATCCTTTTGCCGCCCATTTTTTTCATCAAATACTCAGCAAACTGCTCAGGGGTTCTGCCCTTCAATGAAGAGAGCATCAATGCAGGGTTCTGCATACGCATAATTCGTTTTCGTTTCATGTCGATATGGTAAATCATCGCACCATTCATATAGGTGATCTTGTGACTCTTGTCAGCGGTTGTTTTACCATCCATCGTTGTTTTTTGTATTTTGTTTACTTCGGCGATCTCTCTGGCGCCATACGCATCAAACAGCACTCTTTTGATGCCAACTGTTTTGGTTTCGACACCCATGATCATTCCGGATCCGATGATCTTGTAGTCGATCTTCCCACTCTTGACATCATATCTTTTATAGTGATTCGGATTTGCGGAGAGTATCGTACTCGCGAACATGACTACCATTGATATGTTTAAAATCTTCAACCTTGCACCTTTTTTTAATCGATAAAGAGCTTGAGCTCTTTGCTCATTCTTTCGAACTCTTGATCTGCTTTTTCATTCTCTTTTTGCTGTTTCTTGGTATCTTTTTGATGCGCATTGGGCTTTGCTTCACGCATCACATCACTGAACATTTCCAACATTCTGCACTGCTGTTTTAGATCTTCCGAGTCATCTTCGCTGATCGTTTTGCAGAGCCTTTTGAGTTCACGTGTGATTTTGCTGAGCTTCTGCTGCTGCATACTTTTTGGCGGGGCTGCTTTTTGTGGTTCAGGGCTTTTCCCTGCCGTAGATTCTGCGCTTTGATTCTCTTCTATTTTATTCAGTGTTTTTTTATTTGATTGGATCAAGGCTTTTCGTGTCAACTCTATAGGCAATGCCTGTCGGTAAGTCCCCGACCAGCTCTTGCTTGGCTTCTTGTCGCAATAGTTCCTTTTGCCCTTGAAGCTGCAAAAATCCTGATCAAACTCCCAGATCACTTTCCCCCAGAAGTATCGACCGTTTTTGGCTTCGGTGCACTTTTCATTGGAGTGATCCTCGATCCAATACCCCTCCATTCTTTGCGGATAGGTCATCTCTCCGATCAGCTCACCATGGTTGGAGCTGTATTCTCCTTTGATTTTCTTGCCATATACCTGAATGGTCGCCTTGCCCCTGGTAGTATTCCAGATACCTTCTATCTTGTTCTTCTCTCCGCTTCCTCCAAAGTCGACCAACACATCCTTGCTGCTATGCTCTCCTCCAAGGATCACTTTGGTTTTCCTGCTCAGATCACCAATCGTAGAAATGATTGTATAGTTCCCGTCAGGCAGATTGAAATCCACTCCCCGACTGGCCAGCGACTTGCGCTCTGTGATTGTTTTACCTGTTGCAGAAAGAACCTCGTACGAAATAGCCGTACAGGGGTTGATGCCTTTTACGGAGAGATGAAATGGAGCAAAATTGACATTGACTGCACTTGTTTGTCCGGATATGACCTTAAAGTGTGTCTCTTTTTTGGCATCATCTGAACTCGATTTCAACAGATAGCTACCTGCAGGCAATTTTTCGACACAGGCCTCTTTTTTGTGCGAATTGCACGATAGCAGCATTGCACTGTTTGGCGTACCATTTTTTATCCTGTAGATACGATGAAACGCTTCGATCTTCTTGCCGTCCCTCTTTTTGCTGGCCATGATCTCTACTTTGCCTGCCTGGCCCATCTGAATGTGGACTTTGGTTGTTTTACCCGCCTTAACTTTGAAATGTTTCTCCCTTTTTGTCTCACTGTAGACCGATTTGACGAGATAGTTTCCGGCGGGTAATTTCCCACGGCAAGGCTCTTTTTCATATGAGTTGCACGACATCAGACTGGCGCCGTTTGCCTCACCATTAAGTGCTCGATAGATACGGTGGTAGGCTTTGATCTTGGCGCCCCCCTCTGTTTCGCTGGCCGAGATCTCCACATTGCCCGTCCGTCCCACTACCATCTTGATTTTACTTGTTTCTCCAGCTTTGATCTCAAAAGGCATCTCTTTGTTGATCCCGTTGTAACTTGACTTGAGCAGGTAGCGTCCTGCGGGTAATTTTTCGATACATGCCTCATTTTTGTGAGAGTTGCACGATATCAAGATCGCACTCCCGGCTTTGTCGTTCACCATCCTGAAGATGCGATGGTAGGCTTCGACCTTGCTGCCCTTCTCTGTTTCGCTGGCCGAGATCTCTGCTTTCCCTATTTGACTGATCGTAACGTGCACCTTGGTTCTCTTGTTCTTCTTGATTTCGAAGGCTGTCTCCTTCTCTACTCCGTTGTACGCTGTTTTGACGAGATAGTTTCCGACGGGCAACTGCTCCAAGCATGCTTCTTTTTTGTAAGAGTTGCATGATCCCTGTGTCGAACTGTCCACTTTTCCATTGACTACTTTGTAGATACGGTGATAGGCTTTGACCCAAGCCCCGCCTTCTCCTTCACTGGCCGAGATCTCTGCCTCTCCTGTCTGTTTTGCTTCTTTGGGGCTAGTTTGAGTTTTTGCGGCAACGATCCGGCTGCCGGTGATATTATTTTCTGGTGTTAAAAGTACGGGTTTTTTGACCGGTATCTTGATTTTGGGGATATGCGGCACGACTTTAACGCGGGAGGTGTTTTGTTCTTTTGTCGCTTTTCTGATCTGTTTGGGTTGATTTATCTTGGGAGCAGTGAGATCTTTTGGGCTTAGGTTCTCCTCCATCACGATGTTTATTTTGCTTACTTTGCCTGCTGCAACATCAAACTTTGTCTCTTTGCTGCTCTTGCCGGACTTTGATAAGAGCAAATATTTTCCGGTACGCAGCTCTATCGCACACGCTTTTTTGTTATATGAGTTACATGACGTGACGATTGCGCTCCTCGAGTCATCAGAGATCATCCTGTAGATACGGTGATAAGCTTTGATAGTCTTGCCGCTCTCTTTGGCGCTGGCAGAAATTTCTACTTTTTCTCTCAGAGGAAAAATAAAATGGATTTTTTTTGTTTCACCGGGCTTCAGCCTGAACTCTCTTTTTTGTCTCTTCTCTTTATAGCTTGCTTTTATGAGATAGCGGCCAGCTGCCAGCTTTTTCCGGCAGGGTGCCTTCTGTTTATGGGTACAGGAGATGGGCTTGCTCCTGGATATCATACCGTCGCCAAGCGGATAAATATCATACAAAGCATCGATCTGCTCTCCCTTTGCTGTCAGGGAGGCATCTGCTTCTACCGTGGCACGCTCTGTATTTGCAGGTTTTTCTCTGCTCTTTTTTGATTTGGATGAGACACGCTCTCCTGCTGTGATATCCGGCTTGGACATATGATCTGGCTTTGGAGCACTATTCGGCTTGGAGGCTGGACTTGATTTGGGGACTTGTTTTGCCTTGGAGGCAGCATTTGGCTTGGACACAATGGTAGATTTGGGAGCAGCGTCTGGCTCAGGCACACTATTTGACGCTGTTGTGACACCGGGCTTGGAGGCTGCATCTGGGCTGGGGGCCATCACTGTTTTGGGCGTAGCACGCTCTGTGGTATTTGTCTCGATCATCTTTTGAATAGTGGTATTTACTTCCGTACCGGCATCAGCCGCCACAGGGATGATCACTCGGGAGCGGATCAGCTTCTCCAGATCCGTACTGTTTTTGACAGGAAAATAGGTACCGCCTGTTGCAGAAGCAATACAGCTCAACTGTTTTTGCGCCTTTTTGTTGACATTGATCGCTATCACATCCGCAACGAAGTCCGGTTTCTCTTTTTTGAGGGCCTTCACTGTCGTACATGGATTTTTTTTGCAACTCTCTGTGCCATCGGCCATCAAAACGATCTTCGTGATCCCCTTGCTGTTATTGAGCTCCTGCGATGCCTTTCTCAAAGCCTGGCTGATAGGTGCCTTGCCCCTGGCCTCGATACTCACAAGAGCGGAAATCATCTTTTTCTTATCTACAGGACCTACCGGAATGATCGTTTCGATGTCATTGCAATCCTTTTTGGCACGATGACCATAGACCATCAGACCCAGTTCCGCTTTCGGGTCTGATGCTTCGATACTTTTGCTCAGTATCTTTTTGACAGTTTTGATCTTCACTTTGCCGGCCATACGTCCCCACATACTCCCCGAAGCATCGAGAATAATCATCGTGCGTGACTTGTCAGCCCCCGATAAATCCGTAAGAAGTGTCAAAAATATGATCATCATCCCCAGCCATAACTTTAGCAATTTTTCTCCTTTTGCCCTGTCGTCAAATTTTATTTTGCTTGATTTTAGCATAATAAGTCCAAAAATATCCCTTCAAAGTATGACATTTTGGGAAATCGACCCAGGTAAGCACCTGGCTCCTATGATCAACAGAAGCAGAAGCGAAAAGTTCCCCCTCCCATTTCCTTTGTATAGACTCAGCACTGCCACACACTTCAGGCGCCCGCAGTACCTTGTCGGGCGGGTCTGTCTGGTACCGCACGCAACAGTGATCTATCGACAGACATCCGTTCGCACATCACTGTTGGGATAGAGATAGACTTCTACCCTTCGGTTGAGTGCCATATTTTGACTGCTGGTATTGGGTACCAGTGGATTTTGCAAAGAGCACCCCGTCACATAGCTGTGATTTTGGATACCTGATGCGTAGAGTCTATCCGCGACGCTTTTTGCCCGCTCTCTGGAAAGACCCATATTGTAGTCGAAACCGCCTCTACTATCTGTATATCCCGCTGTTTCGATGATCGTCTGAGGGTACTGTCTGAGGATTTCACCGACTTTGCCTACTTTATACGAAGCACTTCGTGTCAAGCGAGAAGAGTTGGTCGGAAACATCATCCGATCCCGGAACATGATCTTGACATACCGGCCATTATTTGAGACGATAAGATCCTGCTCAGGATCGAGGTATGCCAACGGATCATTATTGACACCGGTACCGAGTGATCGGGCGATATCATTGGCCTGCTGATCCAGACTGTAGCCGATCGCTCCACCGGCTGCTGCGCCGACTGCCGCACCGATCAATGTACTTCGCGTATCACCTCCTGCCAACTGACCCACCAGAGCACCTGCCGCAGCACCACCGACCACGCCGTCTGTCGTATTGCTCGTTCCTGTTGAAGCACACCCCGCCATCAGCACCGCAGCCAAACCCGCCACTGCTATCCATTTGATATTGTATCTTTTCATCTTCTCTCCTTCTAAAAGTTTATACAGAGTATAGCATTAATGTGTGTAGAAAAAGTTTTAAAATGCAACATCATAGTGGCTCTCAGGATAGGGTGACCAAACTGACAAATCTCTCAAGTTTGCTTCCTGAAAAGTCGGAGGTTTTTCCTCCGGATGAGACAAAACCTGGACTAAAATCCCTCGATATCCTCCAATGACAACAGCCCGTACTCCACAGAATATCCCTCATATTTTTTGAGCAGCTTGATAGACTTTTGTGTCAATACATCCCTGTTGAGTCGTCTGGCTGAGAGTTTGACTTCGCAGATAAGTATCTTTTTGTCTCCTGCATTCCCGGATACATAACGAGTCTTTTCCTGAAAGCTCCTATTTATGGTGGCTTTAGTTTTCAATACTCGTTATGTGTTGTAAATACATAACT
>JANTGA010000025.1 GCA_024763175.1 Sulfurovum sp. | reverse complement strand
ATTATCGGGTTTCAAACCCCATAGGGGCGATATTCAAACAGCAGCCAAAATGCGGATATACAGGCATTTGGTTTAGAGAACTGTACTATATATAATCTTTAGATAACTTTATTGGGGCCTCGAATACAAGCATGATGCCCATTTTTAGATAAATTCCCAAAACTTACATACAGCTTTTAGGAGATCAACCATGAGAGATAAAAGGTTCATACTCGCATGTTTCGACTATATTTTTCTTGATTTGATTTACTTCCCGGCGTATAACTTGCCTCCAAGTCAGCCTTTGCTCTCCCATAGTAATCTGTTTTGTCATTTTTGAGATGATTTTCGTCTCAATTTTTTTAACTGCATCATTAGTAAAGCGAATTCTTCCACTGTCAGTTTTGAAATCTTTGGCAGTAATTTCATTTTTATTCAGAAGTGAAAATATGAGATTATCACCGATAACAGGTTTGAAAATTTCCGCTATATCCAAATGCAGACTCAAACTTCTGTAGTTTGGCTCATGCAAAAAACCGATACGAGGATCAAGCTCAGTCTTGTATATCTCACTTAGAACCACATTGTACATACGCGTATTGATATATGATATGAGGGAGTTGAGTTTGTCGGTGGGAGGACGCTTGCTGCGTTGGGTAAATTTGAATGAGCGTTGGTTGTGAATAATGCTGTTCCATGCTTGGTAGTAATTTTTTTGAAATGCGCCTTCACTTGTCATAATCTCATTGATACACTTAGCTTTTTGAAGTTTATCAAGATAGCCATCAGTATCAAACTTTATCTTGTACCGTTTGAGATTGTTGGCGCCATTGATGAAGTGTCCTTTGGTAATCTGTTTTGCGAGGTAAAGTCTATGCATATCATCATCAAAGGCTCTCAGCTGCTGCAGCAGGACGAAACCACTCTTGTTCACAGAGTTGGCCGTATTCGGAAAAAAATTACCCCTGAAGCTCTGATAGGGGCTGAAAAAGTGCAGCAGAATATTATGGTCAGCGATAAAAGCCATCGAATAGCTGTCGATATCGACTTTGCCAAGTATATAGATCTCATCTATAGCATTTATGGGCAGAGGTTTGGAGCCCGTAACATTGCCCTCTTCATCATATCTATCAAATCTCAGGTTGTTGGCATCTCGTCGCAATCGGCCTGCATTGATCAAAAAATGTGTTCTGTCACTCTTTTGCATTACCAGAAAATC
This sequence comes from Sulfurovum sp., assembly GCA_024763175.1. Lineage (GTDB taxonomy): Bacteria > Campylobacterota > Campylobacteria > Campylobacterales > Sulfurovaceae > SZUA-451. Next base: position 23,847 of record JANTGA010000025.1, on the reverse strand, counting down.
CCCTCATTTTTATCTACTCCTATCACAGTCCGATCAGTATAATTCATCCGTGTAGACTCATATATGACTATAGAGTCGAGTTCTTTATGGGCAACTTTTGTCAAGTGCGCTTTGAGTCTCTTGAGGTCACTCGGACTCATCTCCCCCTCAAATACCGAGAACTGCACTCTGGTCAGATACTTCTCTACCGTTTTTCGGATCGCACGGCTATTGTCTCGCTCTTTCTGGCTTCTGTCTGCAATATCATAAAAGAGGATTATGTACATCATTTACTCACTTCAGGACTTTTTAAATCGTTTTCATCGAAATATACATTATAGTTTGAACTGCCTATTTCGATATCACCACTCGAAAATTCTGCACGATTATCCTACCTTTCAAGCTTGAGGATCTCAACCTTCATTCATAAGCTCTCTCAGCGCCTCTGTCGGCTTCCTCTCTGCTGCGATGATCTCATCATATACCTTTTTGGAAACGGTGATCGAGGCAGGTGTGATGATATCGGAAGAGAGGTCTTGCGAAGCATTGATATAGTGTAAAAGTGCCTCTTCTATGATGTGGGCTTTCTTTTGGCCTGATTTCTTAGCGTAATCCTCAAACAGTATTTTGGTTTCGTTGGATATATGAGCTGATATCTGTGTCGTCATCGGAGCGCCTCCTTTTTCTACCATCTTATAGAAATAATTTGTTATTGTCAAACTCAGCGGCAATAATCCCGATACCCACACCCCTTGCAAAACTTGTTTAGTGCAAACGGTGGTGGAGCCGGACGCTCCAAAAATCGGCTCACCTCTGCGACAAGCTCTTCCAACATCTTCATATTGGCTTCATTTCCCTCTACAAAAACGACTCTGCGACCGCTGATGACTTTGCCGTTTATCTGCTTAAGTTTGAGTGAAGTTTTGAGCTGCCACATATAAAAGAGCAGTTGCATCCTCGCCCCCTCGGGGTTGCTCATCGATTTTTTATACTCTGTGACGAGATAGTGTCCCCTCTGTTTGCCTATCTTGTCAAATTTGAGATTGGAAAAGGGAAAATCCTGCAACTGCTCCTCTTTGATCTCTGCCAACGCCTTGCCCATCAGGATATTTTCATCCCACTGGTCGGCATGTATCTTTCTGCTGTAGAGCCACGCTTCTCTCTTGCAGGTGACATAATAATGGATGAGGGTACCGGTAATGAGGGAGGGGTCAAACTCAGTCAAACATATCCTCCTCTGCCTGCAACTGATATTTCTTGATACCATAATCTGTACTATACTCAACAGCTCCGGCAGGTAGATACATCAACTCATAGAGGCTTTTGACAGTGTCGACAGGGGTGGCAAATTTCTCAATATCTTTTCTATTTACATTGATCCCATACTGTAGCATCTTTTTGACTTGAACCTGGATCAAATCTTTTTGGATAAATTTATCCTTCTCCTCTCTCCTGATGCGAAACAGTTCATTCTGAATTTCTTTGACAAAACCATCACAAGGCTCAACGATAATCAGCTCTTTATATACACCATTATCTATAATTTCTTCTACCTTTTTATTGATATCCTCAAATGCCAACTTCTCTATCTCGTTCGCAACCAAAAGAGATTCCAACTGCTGTTTTATCTTGCCAAAATAGTGTTGACTTATCTCTTGGATATCTGACTCCTCAACATCGTCATTTTTCAAGATATCAAAAAGCGCTCGGCTTATCATCTGAGTATCACCATAGATGAGGTCACTGTATCCGCAAATATCATCAAAAATATAGAGTGTAGATTGGTGTTTGCCAAAATGGCGATTGACCCGTCCTGCCGTCTGGATAATCGAGCTGATGGGAGCCACTTCTCTGAAACCTACTTCGAAATCCAAATCCACTCCCGCCTCTATCGATTGGGTAGAGATAAGCAAAATCTTCTCTGAATTTTGAGATAATCGCCTGGATACCATAGCTATGACTCGCTGTTTATCATAATCTGTCATATACCCATTGAGGCAAAAGCACTCGTATTTGTCTTTAAATTTCAAATAAAGCTCTTGGGCCTTTTTGACCGTATTGACGACAAGCAGTGTATGTTTTTCCAGTGCTTCTTCCTGCACTTTTTGGATCAGACTGTCTTGTCCTTTCGGTAAATCGAGCCACTTGAGGATATATCTGTTTTGTTCTTTGAAGTAGTCTAAATTAGATATCTCTTTGAATCGTTCAGTTACTATAGGCATCGTTGCAGACATCAATATAAATACGGTATTCATCTGCTCTGAAATAAGCTCGCAAAGCTTGATAAAATCCTGCCTCAAGGCATAAGGTATTGATTGGGCTTCATCAATGACGACTACTGCATTTTTAAATTGATTGAATTTGACATTGTCTCTGTTTTTGTTGCCAAAGAGTGCAAAGATGAGTTGGTAGAGTGTGGTAATGTTGATTGCACCGCTAAACGAACTCATCAAAAACTTCACCTTGGAATATCTATCCTTCGGGATAGACTCATCAATTGTTGTCTTATGATGGATTTTAAAAATATCTATCTCGCTTGAGCCAAAAATATCCAGCACCACATCATACACCTGATCAATAATAGAGGTAAAAGGCAGAGCGAATATGATTTTTTCTTTTTGAAATTTAAGTGCAAACTCCAATGCTGTAAGAGTCTTGCCATATCCTGTGGGTGCGGTAAGAGTAAAGAGTTTATGGGTAGTATCAAAATGATTGAGAACAAATTTCCTGAACTCATCTCTCTTTTGGTGATAGGGGAGTTTGTCTATATATGTTGTTAATATTTCATTTGGAATTGATTTTTTTGTCTCTTTTGTTGCACCGAAAATTGCCTCATACTTATCGCAGTATATTAAAGAAGCAAAAAGTTTTTTGAATGAAGTAAAATCATGATACTCAAAATGATTCTTGAATTTGAAACTTCGCAGATATCTTTGATACTTTTTGCTCAGCACCTCCAGTGTATCTCTATCTCCTGTCATGTTTTTGTAGATATCTATTTGCTTTGAATGCTCTATCACCTCATCAAGAAAACCCAACTCCTTTGAAGCGCAACAATACTTACCGACATATCTATTGTCTTCACCCAGAGCAAAAAAGTTTTCTACATTGGAATGGTGTGAGGCGATAGCCAAAAAGCCAAACAGCGCTTCTTTGTTCTCAAAATCGGAATTTAACAAAAAAAGAAAAGCAGAGAGTAAAGAGTGGTTTTTATCCTTGATCTCCTGGGAAGTATCACGGATATAGATTTGGAAATTATCTTTTAGTTTGCCAATATCGTGAAATCTCTTGACCTCTCTTTCCAAAGGTGTATCACTCTCTTCAAACATATTGGTAATATGCTCAATATATAGCTTGTTGGGGTGCGAAAAAAATTTATCAAACAAAATAGACTCTGTACTCGTTTACCTGATAGACATTATCTCTATTTTTTGATTTTATGCGATTTGCTCCTCCAATCTCAACAATAAATTCTTGAAAATCTTTGAAAATCCTCACCTCTTCCACATCGCAAGCCATATTTGCGGTGGTGAGTTTGACGCCATAATTTTTCATATCGAATACAAAATCATCTTTGAGAGTAAAGGTATCTATCGAACACTGATCATCCTCTATCTTCGTGATTTGCTCTACCTCTATCCACTCGAAATCAGCCAAACAGAAGTTGATGCCCAAATAGGGAGTGAAAGCTGTTTTGTGTTCTTTCAGATACTGGGTTATCCTCTCCTGGTAACTGCTATCCAAGGCAGACAAATCAACAAAAACAGTATAAGCAGGAGAGCAGATAAGCTCACGATAAAATTGCTTTTTTTCACTGGAGTCCTGGTAGCCCTCTTTGATATGCATATTGGAAGAGAGTGCAAACTTGATTCCGTTAAATACAAAGCTTTTTTTGATGATGGGATTATCTATCTTGATACTGTATCGGATATTACTGAGCCTATAGTATTCCTCTTCCCCGATCACCGCACCCAAAAATCCCATAATTGCCGTCTTGGGCGGCACAGGATAAGTCAAGCTCGAATAGATCGTAGCAGGGTGCGAAAAGTGCGCATAGTCTCCTGTCAGTTTAAAGGCTATGATAGACATATTATCTCTCTATCTTTATCCAACTGCTCTCAAACTGATCTTGATGATTTTGTTCAAAGTCATAATCTACCATATATTCAACCTTTTCAATCGCCCCTTCATAACGTTTCAATTTGGCTTTGAGTCGTGATAGCTCAATCTTGTAATCATTGATACTTCTAATCGCCTCATCATCTTTGCTTCCCTCAAAATCTACACTATTATTCAAATCTCCTGCAAATGTATCATCTTTGTAGGTAATGATGAGCATAAAGCGTGGTGTCTGTCCCATTTTTGAGCGTGTAATGAGATTTTTAGTGCCATACCATAATGCATCGATGACTTTTTTGGCATCTTCATCGTTAAAACCAGTCTTTTTGGCATTGTAATTATCTATTACCCCATAGGTAGCAAAGAGTGCATAGCTCAAGAAATCTTCTTCTCTGAAAGTCGCCTGCTGTTTTTGTTTTTTGGCATCTTTCTCATCATAATCACTTGCAAATGCACCTGTTCCCTTGATATGATTGATAGAGACTTTGTGGAGAGACTTGGACATACGAAACTGCACAGGACCTGTAAACTGTACTCCTGCTGTAGTAATCTCTTTGTCTTTTTTCATCTCATCTTTATCTGAAATGGGTAGAACTCCGCCAAACGCTCTGATATCAATGAATCTCCTCAAAATCTCTTTTTCCAAGTCATCTTTGCTCTGTTTAATATTAATATCATTCTCTCTGATAGCGGTTTTGCAATCAAGCACATTCTCATCTCGTTTGTATGGCTTGATGAACACCATTTGGGCACCCTCTTTTTTGATAAGCTCATCTCTTATCGTTCGCTTGATTCGTACATCGGTCGTTTCAGCCACTCCCGTCTCTTCATCAATTCTAGGGGCATTGCTATTGAGCATATCCCCATTGGGGTTCCAATTCTCTCCATCCCACAAAAAAAGTATCTCTTTTTTCAACATCTCACTTCTCCTCTTTTGATTTTTTGATATGTTTTGTATAGTCACTTCCACCCATCGCGAAAGCCAAAGAGACATACGAACTCTTGACGATACCTCTATAGACAAACGCCTTTTGGGCATATGCGACCACGAGCTCTTTGATCTCATTGATCATTTTATTGCCTGAGCCTGAAGTGGAGTTGAGTTTGCGAATGGTCTCTTCTGATTTTTTCCAAATCCTATCCAAACTATCTTTGGTAATCGCTCCGCTATTGTTGAGCCACTTCTCATAAGAGCTGCTGCTACTCACGCCATATTGCCAATTCATAACAGCACCCGACAACATCCCTAAGAGATAAGCACTTTTCAGTACATCGTTATTCAAAAATGGACTATTGTCCATCAACGCTTCTACACTCTGTCTTATATTCTGTTCTGCTTGCAAATCTATCCCCTTTTGTAGTATGAAATGTTCTTTGAGCTTGTCTGTATCATCAAAAAATGATAAATATCTCACTATCGCTTTTATGCTTCTATTATAATAATAGTCATTGAAATATTTTCCCCACTCCACAGGATAGGCATAAGATTTATTCACCGTCCCCCAATAGATAAGCCGTGAAAATTTATGAACCAAAATATCCTTTTGCAATTTGACAGGAGAGAGCAAAACACTCATAATCTCCAATCTATCATCAAATATATTTTGCATATAGAGTGTCCCATCAGCATCTTTAGATTCTTTGTTTTTAAAGGCTTTGATATTGTACTTGCCCAACATATCGGATATGTGCGAAATATATGAGGGGAGGATGTCGTCAATTTGGAGTAGCACATCGACAGCTGAGTTGTTTTTGGCATAAAACAAAATCGTATTCAAAACAGGCAAATCTTTCTCTATATATGCACTATCTTCAAGATACTCATTGACATATGTCTCACTCTCCCTTATTTCGGATATCTCACCTTTTGCTGAACTCTCCAATATCTCCAAGACACTCTTGTACTCTATCTCATCACTTAATAGTGTGGGTAAAATAGCTATTTTCAAGCCGTGAAAATTGTGTGAAAGCATCTTATCCATTACGTCAAAACCTATCTTGACTCTCTTTGCGCTATCAAAGGAGAGAGGCAAAAGTTTGAGTTTAATAGGCTTGAGTTTGGTTGGCATCTCGTTAGTAGAACAAAAGGCCAAATTTGCATCACCCCCTATTCCTGCTTGATTAGAGAGTATATCATACCCTTTCATGGTGGCTTTTGAACTTTTGTTTAAATGCTTCTCGTAAATATCCTGGAAATATGCCGAGACAGGGAGCCCGTCATATGAGAGTGCAAAGAATGTTGCCACTTTCTCTTTTCCTCCCCTCTCTTTCTTGTACTCCTCAAGATTTTGTATCTGTTCTTTTTGTCTGACAATCAGATTATCATCTACTTCCTTCTGATCTGACTCCACTACAAAATCTAAAAGAGTAGGTATAGAGAGCTCACTTTCCTCTTCTTGCTCCTTATGATTTTCGATCTTGCTAATACATTTCAAAATCTCATTTTCCTCTATCTCATCAGGCTCGAAAAAAGACAAAAGATTTTTATTTGATTTGTCTATTGCTCTTACAAACTTCTCAAAATTAGTAGTTATATCTTTGGATTTAAAAAAGATATTAGGGAATAGATTACCACTGTTTGCCCCTATGCCATATCTTGTAACGATTAATTCCTCTTTTTTGATATTGAGCGAAGGCTCAATCTTTCCTGTCTTGATATCAAAAAGATAGACTTTGATCCTATCATACTCAAAAGCTTTGTTTTTGACTCTTTTTTCATCATCCAAATAGTGCGAGCCTATTTTGGAGAATGTTGTAATGATATCACCCATTTTTCACCTCCCTCTGCTTCAAAATCTCCACAAATCCAACCCCCTTCATCGTATCAGCCCCCATTCCGGTATCGAGTATCATACGCAGTATATCACTATTTCCGCTTATCTCATAGACACCATACCATGCCTTGATAACCCCTTTGGAGTAGTGAAACATTTTCGGTTTTGGCTTTTGATTGATAAGCTTGATATCTAGCTCTCCCTCATAAGGATTACCAAAGAGCGCTTCATATTTCTGCAGAGTATTGTTGTGAAGAATTTGCTGAAACTTTTCACTTCGTGGTTCGAGATATATTTTGCGCTTGCTTCCAACTCCGTCTTTGATAGCGGCAGAGACGAATCCGCCCAGCCTGACAGAAGACGATATCTGTGAGTTTCGTTCCTCTATGGATACGGTCGTATTGCTCAGACATATCTCTCCTAGCTTCAAACCTTCGAGGAGTATCTTCTGGGCGACTATCTTTTCGTTATCGGGATTCAGTGCTACGAATTTTGCATCTATTCTAGTGTCTATATAGGCTATCTTGAAGTTCATTGCTTTAAATACTTTGCCATTTGAGTGTTTGTATCCGTGATGCTCTTTGTCATCCAGCGCAGTATAAATATAGGATTGAAAGAGTTTTGCGAGAACTCTTCGAATCAAAAGCTTTTTAGTGGGAAGTTTGGCTGTTATCTCCAACATACTTGCGCCTTTTTGCCTAGTATATCATGTTTTCGCCCGGATGGTGCAAATGCAGAGTGTCTTATCCTATAGAGAAATACAAAGAGCGGTTCCTGGAGCTCTTCTTGTTACGATAGGGGACATAAGCGTTTTTATAGTCCCAAATCCTTCTCGCTGTATTTCAAAACATATCCATCATCATCTGCAATATAGACAAACCCTTTTCCGTCAAAGGCAATGCCTTCCTGGGCAGCCTTGGGTAGCTTGACTTTGTAAGTGATTTTTTTCTTTTTCATGTCATACTGGATCAAGAGATCTTTTTTGTCGCTGACCATATAGAGGAGTCCATTGTGCATCGTCAGTCCCGCCGTATCAGGGACCTTGTGTTTGATGAGGTCGATCACTTTTTGATGATATCTGTCGAAGTGTACGACGGCGATAAATGAATCATTTTTCTTTTTTGCCTGTTTTGCCAGATAGAGGGTGTCACCGTTTTTGGCCAGACCCTCTACGCCATCTTTTTTATCAAAGAGGGGCAGCTTCTTGGTGTGATAGTCGGTATTGAAGGCGACCTTCTTCTTTTTGCCGGTTTTTCTCTTGACAAACAAAAGACCTTCATCTTCGATCGCGAAGATAAACTTTTTATCGGTACAGACGACGCCTTCAAGGTCGTACTTGCCCAGCTTTTTTTTATTGAGGATATCTCCATCTCTGCTGATCTCATAATACCGCCCCTCATCGTTGGCAACGACCAAAGTGTCACTATCGGTACAATAACTGATCCCCGATGCCTCGGGGATCTTGGCGATCCGGTGGGATGCATCTTTGCCGCAAGAGAGAGAGACGAGGGCGAATAGGGTTATAAAAAGATATTTCATCATTGCATTTCTCCTGTATGTATATTCTTATAGTGACTCAAAAACTTCAGCCGCTTCAATCTCCTGATTGAGGCAGAGTATCTCCACAGATTCCTCTGCACCGTAGGCTTTATCATAAACATATTTTTGCTCTTTCAGAATGAATTTCTCTATGATTTTAAACTCCGGGTTGACCAAAAAGTACTCTTTGATACCATTGGCTTCATAAAGCTCTTTTTTGACAGTTTTGTCTTTGTAGGCAGTTGAAGGAGAGAGTACTTCAAAGATCGCACACGGTATATCATCTCGACAAAAGAGCATCAGGTCGGGTTGGACAACATTGATATGATCATGGTTGTTGAGTTTGAGGTCGAAAGGAGCAATGCGCGGAAAGCACTTTTGATCTATTTTGGATAAGTTTTTTAACAAATAACCTAAATTTAAAACGATATCTTGATGCAGGGCGCTGGCTCCTGCCATCATATAAATTTTCCCATCTATGAGCTCTATACGCTCTGTTGTACTCTGGTCAATATCCAGATAGTCATCGTAAGTATAATGATCCAATTTCACTGCTTCATCCATCTTTCTTGCTCTCTTGATTTTTTGAATGCATTATAGCATATTTAGTTTATCTCTGCGAAGAGCGGGATTTTCCAAATATCAGCCGCTTCTTTACTCCATTTTTACCTAAACTCTGCTATATTCAATCCATTATTTTTATCTAAAGGCACGCAATGTCCAAACCTAAATTTACCCATCTGCATCTCCATACCGAATACTCTCTTCTCGATGGTGCGAACAAGATCAAAGCCCTTGCATCCAAGATCAAAGAGTTGGGGATGGACTCGGTGGCGATGACGGATCATGGCAATATGTTTGGAGCGATTGACTTCTATAATACAATGCGCAAAGAGGGGATCAAACCGATCATCGGAATGGAGTGCTACCTGCACAACCAGGAGGAGTTGGGAGACAAAAGCGTACGGCAGCGCTTTCATCTCTGCCTCTATGCCAAAAATGAGATCGGATACAAAAATCTGATGTATCTCAGCTCCCGTGCCTATATCGATGGTTTTTACTACTATCCCCGTATCAACAAAAAACTGCTCAGAGAGCATAGTGAGGGGTTGGTCTGCTCTTCTGCCTGTCTGCAGGGTGAAGTGAGCTGGCAGCTCAATCTCTCTGAGCGAAACCTGAAGTTTGGCGCGAAGGGCTATGACGAAGCGAAGCGTATCGCGCTGGAGTACAAGGAGATCTTTGGTGAAGACTTTTATCTGGAGATCATGCGTCATGGTATCGGTGATCAGCACCGTATTGACAAGCAGATTTTGCAGATTGCCCAGGAGACAGAGATCAAGCTCATCGCGACCAATGACACGCACTATACGCTCCAGCAGGACGCTGATGCACACGAAGCTTTCATGTGTATCGCGATGAACAAACTCTACGATGACCCCAACCGCCTGCGTCACTCTGTACACGAGTTTTATGTCAAATCTCCCGAAGAGATGGCGAAGCTCTTTGCCGATATTCCCGAAGCGATCGAAAATACGCAGGAGATCGTCCAAAAGTGCAATCTGGAGATCAAACTGGGCAATCCGACACCTCCGAATTTCAAATTTACCCGAGAGAAAGCTGCAGCAGCCGGCTTGACGCTGCCGGAGCCCGAGATGGAGTATTCGCTGGAAAACGATAAAGTCCTCTTCATCCATCAATCCCGCAAAGGACTCGAGGAGCGACTCAAACATGTCCCCGAGGAGAAACATTCAGAGTACAGGGAGCGCCTGCAAGTCGAGATCGACATCATCAATTCGATGAAATTTCCGGGCTATATGCTGATCGTATGGGATTTTGTGGATGCTGCCAAGCAGATGGGTATCCCGGTTGGGCCGGGACGTGGCTCTGCGGCAGGATCACTGGTAGCGTACTCGCTGCATATTACCGATATCGATCCGATGCCCTATGGCCTGCTTTTTGAGCGATTTCTCAATCCCGAACGGGTTTCGATGCCGGATATCGATATGGACTTTTGTCAGGCGAGACGGCAGGAGATTCTCGACTATGTGGTGGAGAAGTATGGGCGCGTCAACGTGGCGCAGATCATTACCTTCGGCAAGTTGCTGGCCAAGGGAGTCATCCGGGATGTTGCGCGGGTACTCGATATGCCCTATTCCAAAGCAGATGCGATGGCAAAGCTGATCCCTGATGAACTGGGGATCGACCTCAAGGATTCCTATGAGAAAGAGCCCAAGATCAAAGCATTGATCGAGAGTGATCCGCAGGCCGGCAGAGTCTGGGAGTTCGCCAAGGCATTAGAGGGACTCAACCGCAATGCCGGTACGCATGCGGCCGGCGTCGTCATCTCCAATGAGCCGCTCTGGCAAAAAACACCGCTCTTCAAGCCTACAGGTATGGATACGCTGGCGACGCAGTACAGCGGCAAGTATGTCGAAGATGTGGACTTGATCAAGTTTGACTTTCTGGGACTCAAAACACTGACAGTGATCGAAGAAGCGAATCAGCTGGTCGAGAAGCGGCACGGCAAACGGATCGATTTCGTCCACGAAGATATCAACGACAAGGGTGTCTATGAGTATATTTCTACCGGTGATACACTTGGACTCTTCCAGATCGAATCATCCGGGATGCAGGATCTTGCCAAAAAACTCAAGCCCCATGGCTTTGAAGATGTCATCGCGATGCTCGCACTCTATCGTCCGGGGCCTATGGAGTCAGGAATGCTGGAAGATTTCGTGGAGCGGAAGCATGGCCGCGCGAAGATCACATACGCTTTTCCGGAGCTGGAACCTATCTTGAAACCGACCTATGGCGTCATCGTCTATCAGGAACAAGTCATGCAGATCGTACAGACGATCGGTGGATTTTCACTGGGTGGCGCAGATCTCGTGCGTCGTGCGATGGGAAAAAAGATCAAGGCGGAGATGGATAAGCTCAAAGAGGAGTTTGCCGAAGGTGCAGCCAAAAAGGGTTTCGATCGTGTCAAAGCCGCTGAACTTTTCGACCTGATCGTCAAATTTGCCGGTTATGGATTTAACAAGTCCCACTCTGCTGCGTATGCGATGGTGACTTTCTACACCTCCTTCCTGAAGCACTACTATCCCACAGAGTTTATGGCAGCGATCCTGACACTGGAGAAAAACAATACCGATAAAGTCGTCAAGTACGTCGATGAGCTCAAGCGTATGGGGATCAAGCTCCTGCCGCCGGATATCAACCGATCAGACTTGCAATTTGTCGCTGATAATATCGAGGGCGAAGAGGTTGTTATCTTCGGTTTGGGCGCCATTAAAGGTTCGGGTGATATTGCGATCAGTTCGATTCTCAAGGCGAGAGAGGAGGGGCCCTTTGCGGATTTGAGTGATTTTATCTCCCGCATCGATGCCTCCAAAGTGAACAAAAAGGTCATCGAATCTCTCATCAAAGCGGGTGCGCTGGATGACTTCGGCTATAGTCGTCACTCGATGCTCTCGCAGATCGAAGAGATCGTAGAGGCTGCCAAAAAAGCTGCCGATGCCAAGAGGATGGCGGTGGGATCGCTCTTTGGTGATGAGAAGGAGATGACGTCGATCTCCCTGGAGATTACACAGATGGATGAGTTCGAGCCGATGCAGATTTTGGATTTTGAGAAGGAGTCGCTGGGGTTTTATGTCTCGGGGCATCCGCTGGACAAGTACCGCGAAACACTCGGTAGTATCAATTACACGCTTAGCTCGGAAATCGATGATTTGGCGGATGGAACACAGGCGCTGTTTATCGGCAGGATCGAAGAGATCACGGAAAAAATCTCCAAAAAAGGCAACAAATTTGGTATCGCCAACGTCATGGATCTGCACGGTAATATCGAACTGATGCTTTTTGAAAACCGGCTCAAAGAGATCGAAGAGGATTTTGATATCACAAAACCGATTGCGTTTAAAGTCAAGATCACCAAAGACAGAGACTTCACTCGTATGAATATCCTCAAGATCGAGTCACTCAAGGATGCGAAGAAAGAGAAGATTAAGGTCAAAAAAGAGGAGAAGCATACTCCCGAGCCGGAACAGCCGCCGCTTATCCTGGCACTCAACCTCATGCCCGATGCCAAGATCGCAGAAGAACTCTTCTGTCTGGCAGAGAAATATCCGGGAAAACGACCGCTGGAACTGCACATCAAAAGTAAATTGGCCGATGTGATCGTCGAATCCAAGATGAAGGTGAGTGAATTGATCCTCGAAGAGGCGAGGGAGATCGGAATTTATCTGGAAGAGAGTCTGCTTGTTGAGTGACGATAGATTGTGTTATAATTGATTTATGAAAATTTCAGAATCTATCGCGGAAATTTTGCAAAAGAATGAGAAGGTTCAGTTCGCCTATCTCTTTGGATCATACGCCAGAGGGGATGAGCTGGAGGGAAGCGATGTGGATATCGCAGTCTATTTCACGCTTTGTGAATTTGATCTGGGGAGACGCTTAACGCTTGCCCATACTTTGGAAAAAGCAGTTTCCAAGAGGATAGATATGGTCGTCTTGAATGAAGTAAAAAATTATGATTTACTTAAAAATATTATCGATGAAGGTGTAGTGATAAAAGAGAGCAAGGACGATAGCAGAGTTATTTTTGAATTGAGAAAATACCATGAAATATTAGACTATAAAGCCTTTAGGAAAAGTATCGATGCAGCATAGAATAGAAAAAAAAATTGCCTCTGTCAGAAAAGATTTGAACTTGCTTGGAGAATTGAAACCTTTATGTGAAGAGAAGTTTTTGGTTGATCCTGTTTATCAGGGGGCACTGCTTCATTATCTTTATAAAGTTGCGGATAATGCTATTTCGTTAGCAGAAATGCTTATCAAGTACAAAGAACTTCCCAAACCCCAAAGTTATTATGAGAGTATTGACCTTTTGGGGGAATACCGACTCATCCCTCCCGAGTTTGCTTATGATTTTGCCAAGATAGCATCATTTCGGAATTTTTTGGCACATCATTACGAAAATATTGATTATAAAGTTATTTGTCAAGAGAGCCTGGAGAAGATTGATGAGATAGAAGAGTATTTAACATATATTGAAGTTTCACTCCCTTGACAAGTGCAGCGAAAAAAACAACAGTGTTTTTTTGGGTAAATACGATACAAAAGCACTCAAAAAACCACCTTTCCATGTGTAAGTGTGTAAGATAGAAACAAATAAAAAAGATAACTTTTAAGCAGTTATATTTTAATCCCTCCTCATTGGTAAAATGCTACAATATTTTATAACCATATCAACACATAAAGGATACTAACACATGTCACAATTACCAAAAATAATCTGGTCAAAAATCGATGAGGCGCCGGCACTGGCAACTTATTCTCTACTTCCTATCGTTAATGCATTTACACAGGCAGCAGGCGTAGAAGTTGTAACTTCTGATATTTCACTTGCAGGAAGGGTACTCGCGGCAATGGGAAAAGCAGAAGATCATCTGTCTGAACTTGGAGAAGTTGTTTTGCAGCCTGATGGAAATATCATCAAGCTTCCAAACATTTCTGCATCGATCGGCCAGTTGAAAGATTGTATTGCTGAGCTCAACGAGCAGGGATATGACCTTCCTGAGTTCCCTGAAAATCCTTCAACTCCGGAAGAAGAAGCGACTAGAGCTAAGTATAATGTATGTCTTGGTTCTGCGGTGAATCCGGTGCTAAGAGAGGGCAATTCAGATAGACGTGCAGCAGCAGCAGTTAAAAAATATGCACAAAACCACCCGCACAGACTCAAGCCATTTGCTGAAAATTCTAAAGCCTATGTTGCACACATGGCTGGTGACGGTGATTTCTATGGAAATGAGCAGTCAGTGACTATGGACAAAGCACAGAAGGTAACGATTGCACTGAACGGTAAAGAGTTGGCAACGATCGATGCACTGGATAAAGAGATCCTTGACGGAACCTTTATGTCGGCTAAAAAACTGAGAGCTTTCATCCAAAAAACAATTGATGATGCGAAAGCGAACGGTGTGCTATGGTCTATTCACCTCAAAGCAACAATGATGAAGATCTCTGATCCGATTATGTTTGGTCATGCACTGGAAGTATTCTTCGCTCCGGTATTTGAGAAGTATGCTGACACATTTGCAGAGTTGAATGTCAATGCAAATCTCGGTATTTCTGATATTGAAAAGAAGATCGCCGGTCATGCACAAGAGACTGAAATCCTTGCGGCATTCCAGGCAGTTGTGGATTCTGACAATCCAGAGATTGCAATGGTTGACTCAGACAAAGGGACAACAAACTTTAACGCTTCAAACGATGTCATCATTGATGCTTCTATGCCTGTAGTTGTTCGTGAGGGTGGTAAACAGTGGAACAGAAATGGTGATGCTGTTGAGTGTGTTGCTGTTATTCCTGATAGTACTTACGGTATGTTCCACGCTGAAATGGTAGCTGATTGTGTGAAGAATGGTCAATATGATGTAACAACGATGGGTTCTATGGCAAATGTGGGGCTTATGGCTCAAAAAGCAGAAGAGTATGGTTCCCACCCAACTACATTTGAATTAGCTGAGGCTGGAACAGTGACTGTAACTGCTGAAGATGGTACAGAATTGATGTCATTTGAGTGTGAAAAAGGTGATATTTGGAGAATGTCTCGTGCCAAAGATATTCCTATCAAAGACTGGGTAAGACTAGCCGTTGAAAGAGGTCAAATCGAGCAAGTTCCTGTTATCTTCTGGTTAGATGAAAACAGAGCGCATGATGCAGAGATGATCAAAAAAGTAAATAAGTATCTTCCAGAGTTCAACACGGAAGGTCTTGACATTCAGATTATGGATGTGACATCTGCTACTAGATTTACCAATGCTAGAGTAAGAGCAGGTGAAAACACGATCGCTGTTACAGGTAATGTACTAAGAGACCACTTAACAGATATGTATCCAATCCTGGAGCTTGGAACATCAGCTAAAATGCTCTCTATCGTTCCATTGTTAGCAGGTGGTGGATTATATGAGACTGGTGCCGGTGGGTCTGCTCCAAAACACGTTGACCAATTCTTGGCAGAGGGTCACCTACGATGGGATAGTCTTGGAGAGTTCCTGGCGTTGGCTGAGTCTCTTAGATTTATCGGTCAAAAACATTCAGATGAGAAACTAGCCGCACTCACAGCTGCACTGGATCTTGCAAATGAGGGCTACCTCGATAACAACAAAGCACCAAGCAGAAAATGTTGTGAACCTGACAATAAAGCTTCTCACTTCTTCGTCGCCCAATACTGGGCAGATGCACTTGCAAACGGTGACAATGCAGAGTTGGCTGAGAAGTTTGCACCTGTCGCTGCGGCACTGAAAGAGAATGAAGCCAAAATCATGGAAGAGTTGCTTGCCGCTGAAGGCAAAGCCCAGGAGATTGGTGGCTACTTCCATCCAAACGACGAATTGGCAGAGAAGGCTATGAGACCATCAGCTACACTCAATGCTATCATTGATGCCATCTAGGCAATTACCCCTACGGAGAGAATTTCTCCCTGTAGGACACTTCAAGCTTTTTACAGTATAATATACAAAACAAATATTTATCATTTTTGGATATGATACCCATATCACAGCACAAAACATAATTGATGACTTTGATTATGAGTTATGTTTTGCCATGTTGGGAAATCCAGAATAATAGAAAAACCAATAAAAGGATGAAAGTTGGGAAAAGGTAAAAAAGTAACTATTATCGGTGCTGGAAATGTAGGTGCGACGGTAGCTTATTCGCTTGCAATGAAGGGAACGTGTCACTATGTTGTACTCCGCGATAGAAATGTAGAGATTGCGAAAGGGAAGGCGCTGGATATGTCACAGGCTGCCAATGCAGCACGTCAACATACGATTGTCACTGCGGCCCAGGAGGCGTCTGATATCGCAGGTAGCGATGTGGTTGTCATCACTGCGGGCAGCGCAAGAAAACCCGGCATGAGCAGGGATGATCTTCTGGTAATCAATGCCGAGATCACCAAAGAGGTGGTACAGGATGTCAAAGAGCATGCGCCAAATGCCATCATCATTATGGTTTCCAATCCTCTGGATGTGATGACCTATGTCGCCTTTCGAGAGAGTGGTTTTCCTCGCGAAAGAGTACTGGGAATGGCAGGGATTCTTGACAGTGCAAGAATGGCGCACTTTATCCATGAAAAGATCGGATATGGTGCCGGACAAATCCGTGCTTCGGTCATGGGCGGCCACGGTGATGATATGGTGCCGCTTCCCAAGTTTTCGACGATAGCCGGTGTACCGCTCTCAGATATTCTCTCCGAAGATGAGATTATGGAGATCGTAGAGCGGACTAAGCATGGCGGTGCAGAGATTGTGGGTTACCTCAAGACAGGATCGGCTTACTATGCGCCGGCAAAATCAACAGCACTGATGGTAGAAGCCATCCTTCAGGACACCAAGCAAATCCACCCCTGCGCAGTGTTGCTGGATGGCGAGTATGGCTACTCTGATGTCGTGAGTGGTGTGCCGATCGCTCTGGGTGCCGGCGGTGCAGAGAAGATCTTCGAAATGACACTCAGTGTCAGTCAGAAGAAGAAATTTGCACACAGTATAGCATCGGTTCAAAGCATGATCGATGTGCTCAAAGAGAAAAACTTCTTTAGTTAAGACTAAGTTGTGTGTTGTCTGTCAGGAGTAGGGACTTTTGGTTCTATCACAAGAGAACTGAAGTCCCTGCTTCAAGTGTGAAATAGTCCTTAGCCAAAACATATTCCCCTCAACTACCACTTATTACCTGGTGTCCTAATAAAACCCTTCTTGCAAAATCAGATTTTGAAATAGTGGGTAAATATGAAGATAGTGTACCCGAATGGATAGAAGAAGTTAAAAATAGCTTTACTTTTGGATCAGATATTAAGTAAAATAATAAATTATAAAATAGATGAGGAGAAACATATGACCGGGAAAAAAGTAGCGATAATCGGAGCAGGTGCAGTAGGTGCGGCAGCGGCATACAGTTTGGCAATTACAGGAACGTGTCATAGAATACTACTCTATGATCTTTTTCCAGAGGTAGCCATAGGCAAAGCGATAGATATCGCACAATCTACTAACTACTCTCCCAGAGGTACAGTCGTAGAGGCTGCAGTCAAGCCTGAAGATATCAAAGATTGTGATGTTGTCGTCATCACAGCAGGTGTTCCTAGAAAAAAAGATATGACCAGAGCAGATCTGCTGACTATCAATGCAGGTATCGTGAAAGAGGTTGCAGGATATATCAAACAGTATTCACCCGATGCGATCATTCTTTGTGTCTCCAATCCGCTGGATGTTATGACCTATGTGGTGCATAAAGTGACAGGCTGGGATAAAAATAGGACCATAGGTATGGGCGGTGCTTTGGATGCTTCGAGGATGGCATATCAGATCAGAAGAAAGACAGGCTTTGGCGCTTCTCAGATCAAGCCAATGGTTCTAGGCGACCATGGTGAGCATATGATTCCCTATCCCCAGATCACTGATGTGGGGGGCATACCGCTAGAGCAGATCATATCCAGAGAAGATATGGATGAAATTATCTCTAAAACCAAGGATGGCGGCGCAGAGATCGTCAAATATCTGAAAACTTCTGCCAGCTTTGCCCCGGGACGCGCGATCTCTATCACGGTTGAAGCGATCTTGAGTGACGAAGAGAAGGTTATCCCCAGCTCTGCTATGCTGGAGGGAGAATATGGCTACAGTGATGTGACAGTCGGTGTGCCTTGTGTTATTGGCGCCAATGGTATCGAAAGAGTGATCGAGCTCGAGTTGAATGACGAGACCAAAGCCAAGTTTGCCAAGTCCGTTGCGTCGATCAAAGAAAATATCGCAATCTTAACTGATAGTGGATTTTTTGATTAGTTGAATTACCATACTTCCCACTGGGTTTGAGCTCTTCTCAAACCCTCTCGTTTTGCCTCCTAAATCATACAGTTTTAACAAACCTCGCTGTAGAATACCTCATACTATAGATCAGGAGAAACTTTAATGAGAGAAATCGAATTTGATGAAGTGGTAAAAGCTGTTAGAAATATGATCATACATTGTGGTACAGATCTGCCTCAGGATACATATGATGCGCTTGTGGTGGCAATGGAGGAGGAAAAATCTCACGTGAGTAAGGAGGTGATCCGTCAAATACTGGAAAATGCCAATATTGCCAAAGATGAAAAGAGGCCGCTCTGCCAGGATACCGGTTTGGCTGTTTTCTTTGTCAAGGTCGGTGACGAGGTGAAGATCAAAGGCGGTCTCCTGAAAGATGCGATCAATAAAGGCACTGAGCAAGGGTACACCGATGCCTATCTAAGGGCCTCTACCTGTGAACCATTCAGCCGGGCCAATCTCAAGGATACTGTAGGATACAACCTCCCTGCCATCATCCACTTTGATATTGTGGCAGGCGATAAGATCGATATCGAATATGCGGCCAAAGGCGGCGGGTCAGAAAATGTCTCACGTGCGAGAGTGTTCCCTCCGGCAGCAGGCAAAGAGGGTATTATCGAGTATGTCAAGGAGGTGATCTCGGATGCGGGCGGCAACCCCTGTCCTCCTATCACGGTAGGTATCGGGATCGGCGGTACTTTCGAGAAGGCGGCTATCAGTTCCAAGCATGCGCTTTTCAGGGATATCGGCAGCAAAAATGAAGATCCGGAAATGGATGAGATGGAGCAGGTGATCCTGGATGAGATAAACAATCTCGGTATCGGTGCGATGGGTATGGGCGGAACCAAAACAGCTTTGGCAGTCCATATAGAGTCCAATCCCTGCCATATTGCCTCTCTACCGGTTTCAGTCAATGTTCAGTGTCACTCATCACGACATACTCATATTACAATATAAGGAGAAGAGATGGCAAAAACATATTATTTAACGACTCCACTGAGCAGCGAGGATACTCGAGCACTCAAGAGCGGTGATATTGTCTATATCAGCGGTACGATCTTTACAGCCAGAGATGCGGCACACAAACGATTGGTTGAGTTGATTGAAAAGGGTGAAGAGCTTCCTTTTGACATCGAGGGTTCTGTCATCTATTTCGTCGGGCCAACCCCTCCCAAGCCGGGTGACCCGATCGGAAGTGCAGGCCCTACGACAAGTTATCGCATGGACAGCTACTCTCCGATCATGTTGGAGCATGGCTCCAAAGGGATGATCGGCAAAGGAAAGCGAAGTCAGGAAGTCAAAGATGCGTGCAAAATGTATGACGGTATCTATTTTGGAGCGACCGGCGGTGCAGGAGCGCTGTTGGGCAAGAAGATCAAATCCGCCGAAGTGATCGCCTATCCTGAATTGGGCCCGGAGGCAGTACGAAAGTTGGAAGTGGAAAACTTCCCTGTTACCGTGATTAACGATACCTATGGTAATGATCTCTATCAAATGGGTAGAGAAATGTATGAAGTGAAGTAGCACTTGTTACTTTTGGGGAGTATTTTACTTTTGCTCCCTGCCTTTTTTGTTTCATCTTTTGTACAATAAATTTTCTCAATTTTTACGTGTTACATTCTTCCCGCTCATCCAGCGATATCTATCACTGCGGTCATCACTGCAGAAAGAGATGATATTAACCCCTGAGCCATGAAATTGTGTAGAGTTTTAACACACTTGAGAAAATCATTAAAGTTGATATTACTATTAATAAGGGATTATTTTAATTCATCGTATAATTTATTATTGCATAAATAAAGGAGTTCAAAGTGAACATTCATGAGTATCAGGCAAAACAGTTATTTGCTAAATATGATGTACCAACCCCGAAGGGTATTATGGTTGAAAGTGTCAAAGACGCTGTGATCGCTGCACAAGAGTTAGGCGGTCCTATTTGGGTGGTCAAGGCTCAGATCCACGCTGGCGGCCGTGGTCTTGGCGGTGGTGTGAAGCTTGCAAAAACGCTTGATGAAGTCGAGGAGTTGGCCAATGAAATTCTTGGTATGACGCTAGTCACACACCAGACGGGTCCAGAAGGAAAATTGGTACAAAAACTCTATATTGAAGATGGTGCAGATATTCAGTCTGAATATTATCTTTCTGTTGTGCTTGACAGAAAATTGGAAATGCCGCTTATTATGGCCTCTACCGAGGGTGGTATGAATATTGAAGATGTGGCTGAAAATACTCCGGAAAAAATCATCACTGTTCCTGTGGATCCAACCATTGGTTTCCAGGGCTTCCATGGTAGAGAGTTGGCGTTTGGTCTTGAACTTACGGACAAGGCTGAGCAGGCGAACATAATCACTTTTGCACACAAGCTTTATACGCTTTATATGGATAATGATGCAGAGATGATTGAAATTAACCCATTGGTCAAAACAGGCAAAGGCGAGTTTATCGCACTTGACGGAAAGATGGGCTTCGATAATTCTGCACTTGGACGTCATCCTGATATTGCAGCGATGAGAGATTTGACAGAAGAAGATCCTGATGAGGTAGAAGCGGCTAAATATGGTCTCTCTTATGTTGCCCTTGATGGCGAGATCGGATGTATGGTCAACGGTGCCGGCCTTGCGATGGGTACGATGGATACGATCAACTATATGGGTGGAACACCGGCCAATTTCCTTGATGTGGGCGGTTCAGCCAATGCTGAAACAGTTGCTAAAGGATTTGAGATCATCTTGAAAAATCCCAATGTCAAAGCTATTTTTGTGAATATCTTTGGTGGAATTGTACGATGTGATCGTATCGCGAATGGTATTATTGAAGCAACGAAGATCACCGATGTGAATGTGCCGGTTGTTGTTCGTCTGGATGGAACCAATGCTCCGGAAGCAGCAGAGATTCTCAAAAATGCAAATATTGCCAATCTGATAGTGGGCGATGATTTGGGTGATGGTGCAGCAAAAGCAGTAGCAGCTGCGGCAAAAGCGTAAGGGGGTATAGATGTCAATTTTAGTAAACAAAGATACAAAAGTAATCGTTCAGGGATTTACAGGTAAAGAGGGAACATTCCACGCAGGACAGTGTATCGATTATGGTACCAATATTGTGGGCGGTGTTACACCAAACAAAGGCGGACAGGAGCATTTGGGCAAGCCGGTATTCAATACAGTGGCAGATGCTGTCAAAAATACGGGTGCAACAGTATCCATGATCTTCGTTCCGCCTGCGTTTGTGGGTGATGCTGTGATGGAAGCAGCAGAGGCCGGTATCGAACTTGCAGTGATTATCACTGAAGGTGCACCGGTCAAAGATATGCAAGCGGCAAAAGCCTATGCGACCAAGCATAATATGAAAACGATCGGGCCAAACTGTCCGGGCATCATCACAGCTGAAGAGTGCAAGATCGGGATCATGCCAGGTATGATTTTCAAAAAAGGCAATGTTGGCCTCATCTCCAAGTCAGGAACCTTGACGTATGAGGGTGCAAATCAGGTTTGCAATGAAGGATATGGTATTACTACAGCTGTTGGTATCGGCGGAGAC
Organism: Sulfurovum sp.; assembly: GCA_024763175.1. Classification (GTDB taxonomy): domain Bacteria; phylum Campylobacterota; class Campylobacteria; order Campylobacterales; family Sulfurovaceae; genus SZUA-451. Next base: position 2,039 of record JANTGA010000025.1, on the reverse strand, counting down.
CCGATCATCGGTCTTTCATATAACCAAATCCTGCCAATGTTTGAAGCAGATCCGGATACTGAAGCAATCGTCATGATCGGTGAGATCGGCGGAGATCTTGAGATCCAGGCTGCCAAATTAATCAAAGAGCAGATCACGAAGCCGGTAGTCGCTTTCATCGCCGGTCAAACCGCACCCAAAGGCAAAACAATGGGTCATGCTGGTGCTATCGTATCGGGTTCTGCGGGTACAGCCAAAGAGAAGATGGAGGCACTGGAAGCTGCCGGAGTCAAAGTCGTCGTCTCTCCTGCAGAGATCGGGAAAGCTGTGAAAGAAATCCTCTCAAAGTAACGAGAAGCCACTACGCTTGTTCCCGCCGGAAGCGCGGGAACAGCTGTCTCGCATCCAGGCTTCCGTATCACGTTTTGCTTCAAGTTTTGTCTCATATTTTGCAAGAAAAAAGATCAAAAAACTTGGAAACCAAATAAGAAAAATCTCTCTCTTTCCTTTGCTTCAAATGGTAACACCTTATATTATCCTGACAATAATATGAGATTATTCATAGACCCATTATCTATTCTAGGTTATCTTATCTTTAGTGAACGGTAAGCCTCACTTAAATCTTCAAAAAGAAAAGGGGAAAATTATGTCAACAATGGCAGCACCGGAAAATACTCCGGTATGGGTAAACACCGATAGGTGTAAAGCCTGTGATATCTGCGTGGATTCATGTCCTGCAGGTGTACTCTCAATGAAACAGGAGCCAACATCGGTACTGGGGGCGATGATCAGCATTATCGCAGCGGAATCATGCATAGGATGTAACGAGTGTGAGCTTGTCTGTCCGGATTTTGCAATTTATGTGGCAGAGAAGAAAGAGTATAAATTCGCAAAACTTACAGATGCGTCAAAGGCAAGACAGGAATCGATCGTAAGCAATGGGTATAGACTACCCGAAGATTATAAGGAGGCTAACTAAATGTCGGCAACAAGAGAAATTATTTCAAGCGGTAACGACCTGGCTGCAATAGCAGCAGTGGATGCAGATTGTATGTTCTTTGGTGGGTATCCTATTACTCCATCAAGTGAAGTGATGCATACGATCTCTGACCTTCTTCCAAAGGTTGGCGGAACAGCGATTCAGATGGAAGATGAGATCGCAGGCGTCGCAGCAGCGATCGGCGCGGGAATGGCTGGTGTAAGAACCCTGACAGCAACATCAGGACCCGGTATCTCACTTAAAGCGGAGAACCTCGGTCTTGCCCAGATGGCAGAAGTGCCTTTGGTCGTGGTCAACGTTATGAGAGGGGGGCCTTCAACAGGTCTTCCGACACGTGTTTCTCAAGGGGATGTAGCTCAGGCAAAAAACCCAAGTCACGGTGACTACAAGTCCATTACCGTATGTGCAGGTACATTGGCAGAGTGCTATACTGAAACAGTAAGAGCGTTCAACCTTGCGGACAGATTCATGCAGCCAGTATTCGTTCTTTTGGATGAAACATTGGGCCATATGCATGGTAAGGCGATGTTGCCGACTGTAGAAGAAGTGAAAGCGGGTATTGTGCCACGAAAGACATTTGACGGCCCGGTTGAAGAGTATCGACCTTACGATGTTGCCCAGGATGAGCCTGCAGTTCTCAATCCTATGTTTGAAGGGTATAGATACCACTTTACAGGGCTTCATCATGATGCTATGGGCTTCCCGACGGAAGAGATCGAGACTTGTAGAAAGCTGATCGACAGACTTTTCAGAAAAGTTGAAGAGCATCAGGATGAGATCGAAAGCAACGAAGAGTATATGCTTGACGATGCTGAGATTCTTCTTGTCGGTTATGGTTCAGCTTCATTGGCTATCAAAGAAGCGGTAAATGTACTTAGAGATCAGGGTATCAAGGCTGGACTATTTAGACCTATTACGCTTTGGCCAAGCCCTCAGCAGAGAATGCTTGAGCTTGGACAGAAATTCGACAAAGTACTTGTTGTAGAGCTTAATCAGGGTCAGTATCTTGAAGAAGTTGAAAGATGTATGGGAAGATTGGATATTAATAAACTTACCAAAA